>JALOSN010000043.1 GCA_025458415.1 Hydrogenophaga sp. | reverse complement strand
CTTCTTCCCCGGCATGAACGTGTACTCGCGCTGATCCGCGCGAACACCATGACATGACGGTCAACCTGCTCGACTTCGATCTCGAGGGCTTGGCCGCCTTTTGCGAACAGCTGGGCGAAAAGCGCTTTCGCGCCGTCCAGCTGTTCCGCTGGATCCATCAGAAAGGGGCTTCGCGCTTCGACGAGATGACCGATCTCGCCAAAAGCCTGCGTGAAAAGCTCCCTTCGGTCGCCGACATATCGGATCTCCCCGTGCTCTCGCGCCAGGACTCGGCCGACGGCACCATCAAGTGGCTTTTCGATGTGGGCGACGGCAACGCCGTCGAGACCGTGTTCATTCCCGAAGACGACCGCGGTACGCTCTGCATTTCCTCGCAGGCCGGCTGTGCCGTCGGTTGTCGCTTCTGTTCCACCGGGCACCAGGGTTTTTCGCGCAACCTCACCACGGGTGAGATCCTGGCGCAACTCTGGCATGCCGAACACTTTCTGCGCAAGCATCTCAACACATCCGATCGCGTCGTTACCAACGTGGTGATGATGGGCATGGGTGAGCCGCTGCAGAACTACACCGCTCTGGTGCCAGTCCTCAGGGTGATGCTCGACGACCATGCGTATGGGCTTTCCAGGCGACGGCTGACGGTCTCCACCTCTGGGGTGGTCCCGATGATGGACCGGCTGGCACAGGACTGCCCCGTCGCACTGGCTGTCTCGCTCCATGCACCCCACGACGCGCTCAGGGACGATCTGGTTCCGCTGAACCGCAAGTACCCGCTGAGCGAGCTGCTGGACGCCTGCCTGAGGTATTTGCCTGCGGCCCCGCGCGACTTCATCACCTTCGAGTACTGCATGCTGGATGGCGTGAACGACCAGCCGGAGCATGCGCTCCAACTGCTCGATCTGCTTCGGAAGCACCGGGGGAGCGGAGTGCCGTGCAAGATCAATCTGATTCCGTTCAACCCGTTTCCGGATTCAGGCCTGACCTGTTCGCCGCGCCCTCGCGTCCTGGAGTTCGCCCGCCGGCTCAACGACGGTGGTATCGTCACGACCGTTCGCAAGACACGCGGCGACGATATCGACGCCGCTTGCGGGCAACTGGCTGGCGATGTGCTGGACCGCACCAACGTCGCCGAGCGAATGGCCCGTCGACGGGATTCAGTTGCGCGTCCCATCCGCATCGTTCGTACAGAAAGGCAGGCATGACCCACGCTTCGCATACCCGCAGCCTGTCGCGTTGGCTCGTGCTGTCCCTTTGCCTCGTGCTGGTCGCTTGTGGCGCCACCGGCCCGGCGGCCGTTGACCCCTCCGCTGCTCCGGTGACCGAGTTCGACGAGCCTGAGCAGCGCAAGCGCGCCCGTCTTCGCATGGAGCTGGCATCGGGCTACTTCGAGCAGGGCCGCACCGATATTGCGCTGGATGAAATCAAGCAGGCCCTGGCGGCAGACGCCACCTATTCCCCTGCGTATGTCCTTCGGGGTCTGATCTTCATGCAGATGAACAATGCACGGCTGGCCGAAGACAGCTTTCAGCGTGCCTTGCAGCTGACCCCCCGCGACCCTGACGCACTCCACAATTACGGCTGGTTTCAATGCCAGCAGGGCCGCCATGCCCAGGCCGTCGATCTGTTCAACCGCGCCCTGGCCAGCCCGGTTTATGGCGGACAGGCGCGCACCTACCTGGCCAAAGGTGTGTGTCAGGTTCGCATGGGGCAGCTGAGTGAGGCCGAAGGCAGCCTCAACCGGTCCTACGAGCTCGACCCTGCCAATCCGATCGCCGCCTTCAACCTTGCGCAGCTGCTGTTCCAGCGGGGTGAGGATGCGCGTGCCCAGTTTGTCATCCGCCGACTCAATAACAGCGAACTGGCGAACGCGGAAACGCTTTGGCTGGGCATCAAGGTGGAACGCCGGATGGGCAACACGGTCGTGGTGGAGCAACTGGCACAACAACTCGGACGTCGCTTCCCGGAGTCGAGGCAGTGGGTGTCCTATCAGCGAGGGGCATTTCATGAATGAGCCGGGTGCTGGCGTGAGCTTGCCCGATTCCGAATGGTCCCGTCCGGTCTTGCTGCAGCAAGCCCGGGAGCAGGCCGGTTTGCACATCGCGGCACTGGCGGCGGCACTCAAGGTCCCTGTCAGGAAGCTGGAGGCACTGGAGGCCGGGCGGTACGACGAGCTTCCTGACCTGACATTCGCGCGTGCATTGGCTTCCAGCGCCTGCCGCCAACTGCGCATGGATCCGGCACCGGTTCTGGCCCAGATACCCCAGGGCAAGCGACCGGTCCTGGGCGTGGTCTCCGAAGAGGCACTCAACACACCGTTTCGACCGGCCCGGGAAGGTGCCGCCGCATCTGCTCAGGCGGGTCCCGCCAGGCTCTGGTCTGGTGCTGCTGGCTGCACTGGCCATGTATTTCTGGCCGCACGAAGGTCAAATGCCTTTTGCACCGACCATGCGTTCGGAACCCGCTGTACCGGCGGCTCCGGCTCCGGCCGGGGGTGGTGTGGCGGTCCAGCCTGGGGTTGCCGAGGTCGCACCTCCGCCTCAACCTGCCCTGCCATTGCTGGCGCCTGACAATTCCAGCCCGGCGCCAGTCACAACGGCCCCAGAGCCGACCAGCCCGTCAGGTCCGGTGACCCAGGTCGCCCCGGACAGCAGCAAGCTGCTGGTCATTCGCGCCAACGATGAGACCTGGATTGAGGTCATCAATGGGAGTGGTGGGGTCGCTGTGCAGCGTGTGCTCAGAGCTGGAGACAATGTCGATTTTTCGGCCTCTCCCCCCTATCGCGTGGTCGTGGGGCGGGCCGATGCCGTGGAGGTCTACGTGCGCGGTCAACCCTTTGATGTCACGCCCCATGCCCGCAACAGCGTGGCCCGTTTCGAGGTGCGCTGAGCATGGATGCCAGTTGCCTGACTCAGATCCCGGTGCCGTTGCCCGTGCCGGCACCGAGGAGATCCCTGCAAGGCGTGGTGTCCTGGGGAGATCACAGGGTGACCGTGGGTGGCAATGCGCCTGTTCGCGTGCAATCCATGACCAACACCGATACGGCCGATGCGGTGGCCACGGCGATACAGGTCAAAGAGCTCGCCCAGGCCGGTTCCGAGCTGGTGCGCATCACGGTCAACAACGACGAAGCTGCCAAGGCGGTGCCCTATATCCGTGAGCAGCTCGACCGCATGGGGATTCATGTCCCTCTGATCGGTGACTTTCATTACAACGGGCACCGCCTGTTGACCGACCATCCGGCATGCGCGACGGCGCTCTCCAAGTACCGGATCAATCCGGGTAACGTCGGTCGGGGCGACAAGGGTGATCGCCAGTTTGCCCAGATGGTCGAGCTCGCTGCCCGCCATGGCAAGGCCATCCGCATCGGTGTGAACTGGGGCAGCCTCGATCAGGACCTGCTGGCCAGGCTGATGGACGAGAACGCACGACGCCATCAGCCATGGGACTCCCGACAGGTCATGTACGAGGCGTTGATCACCTCGGCCATTGACTCCGCGCGCAGGGCCGAGGAGATCGGCCTGGGTCGTGACCAGATAGTGCTTTCCTGCAAGGTCAGTGGTGTCCAGGACTTGATCGCCGTGTACCAGGAGCTTGCCAGGCGTACCGACCATGCCTTGCACCTGGGGCTCACCGAGGCAGGCATGGGAGTCAAAGGTGCCGTGGCATCAGCGGCCGCTCTGTCGGTCCTGCTGCAGCAGGGTATTGGTGACACGATCCGGGTATCGCTGACACCGCAGCCTGGCGAGCCCCGCACCCAGGAAGTTCTGGTGGCTTCCGAAATCCTGCAGGCTCTGGGGCTCAGGGCATTTGTGCCCAGCGTGGTGGCCTGCCCGGGCTGTGGCCGGACCACCAGCACCACTTTCCAGGAACTTGCCAAGCAGATCGATGACTTCCTGCGTCAGGCCATGCCTGTGTGGCGAGAGCAGTATCCCGGGGTTGAGAATCTTCGCGTTGCCGTCATGGGTTGCATCGTCAACGGCCCCGGGGAAAGCAAGCATGCCGACATTGGCATCAGTCTGCCCGGTACAGGTGAAGCACCAGCCGCACCGGTCTACATCGACGGACAGAAGGTCCAGACCTTGCGAGGCGACACCATTGCCAGCGAATTCCAGGACATTGTCCAGGGCTACATTGAGAGGCGATTCGGCGCTGGCGCCTGAGCAGGCGATCTGGCCGACCGGGGCCGGATCAGCGTCCGAAGGGTCCACCATCTAGCTGCCGCCGACAAGCGGCGACTGCAATCACGATTCACCAATGGCAGACAAGATCACCGCCGTCAAGGGCATGAACGATATCGCGCCTCCCACTTCGGCGCACTGGGAGTGGCTGGAAGACCGGCTGCGCGCTCT
Organism: Hydrogenophaga sp.; assembly: GCA_025458415.1. Taxonomy (GTDB): domain Bacteria; phylum Pseudomonadota; class Gammaproteobacteria; order Burkholderiales; family Burkholderiaceae_C; genus Hydrogenophaga. The sequence continues at coordinate 5,482 of JALOSN010000043.1, read as the reverse complement.
CATGCAACGGTACGGATACAGAAACCTGCGCACGCCGGTTGTCGAGCCCACAGCGCTGTTCATTCGAGGCCTGGGCGAAGTGACCGACATCGTCGAGAAGGAGATGTACTCCTTCGAGGATCGGCTCAATGGCGAGCAGCTGACCCTGCGCCCTGAAAACACCGCGGGCGTGGTGCGTGCCGTCGCCGAGGCGAACCTGCTCTACGACGGAGGCAAGCGCCTGTACTACATGGGGCCGATGTTCCGGCACGAACGTCCGCAGCGGGGGCGCTACCGGCAGTTTCACCAGTTCGGTGCCGAGGCCCTGGGATTTGCCGGCCCCGATGTCGACGCCGAACTGATCGTCATGGCGTGCGACCTGTGGCGCGACCTTGGGCTCAAGGGCATCGAGCTGCAGCTCAACAGCCTGGGGCAACCCGAAGAGCGACTGGCCCACCGAAAGGCGCTGATCGCCTACCTTGAAGCGCGATTTGACCAGCTGGATGAGGACGCTCGCCGACGTCTGCACACCAACCCGTTGCGTATCCTGGACACGAAGAACCCCTCGCTGCAAACCCTGGTCGAAGCGGCGCCGCGCCTTATGGATTACCTGGGCGACGTTTCGCTGGCCCATTTCAAACGGTTGCGAGAGCTGCTGGATGCGCAAGGGGTGGGCTACAGCATCAACCCCAGGCTGGTCCGGGGCATGGACTACTACAACCTGTCGGTGTTCGAGTTCGTCACCACGGAGCTGGGCTCCCAGGGTACCGTGTGCGCGGGGGGCCGCTACGACGGCCTGTTCGCCCAGCTGGGTGCCAAGCCAGCGCCGGCCGTTGGGTGGGCGCTGGGCATGGAGCGTATCCTTGAATTGCTGAAGGAGCAGGGGCGATTGCCCGTGGCACCTGTACCCGACGTGTATGCTGTGGTGCCCGACGCGGGTGCACTCGTGCAAGCCATGCCTGTGCTGCAGGCATTGCGCAGCAGGGGTGTGGCCGTGCAGATGCATGCGGCCGGACCGGATGGAACGATGGGCAGCATGAAATCCCAGTTCAAGAAGGCCGACGCCAGCGGCGCCCGGCACGCCTTGATCTTCGGAGCGGATGAGCTGTCACGAGGCCAGGTGGCACTCAAGCCGTTGCGTGGTGAGAGAGCCGATGTCGACACGGTGCCCGCACAGCGCTTGGTGGCACTGGCAGACGTCGATCAATGGGCGGTCAGCCTGTGCCATCCCTGACTGCAGCTTGAGCCACCTACAATTCCGTGAACACTACACATACGCGCCATGGCCAAACACCTCGACCTTGAAGAGCAGGAGCAGCTCGACCAGATCAAGCATTTCTGGGCACGCTGGGGCAACCTCATCACCTGGGTGCTGATCATCGTTTTCGGGTCCGTGGCGGCTTGGAACGGCTGGAATTACTGGCAGCGAAACCAGGCCATGAAGGCAGCCGCGGTCTATGACGAGGTCGAGCGTGCTGCGCTGGCCCGCGATACCGAGCGGTTGACCCGTACATTGAACGACATGCAGGCGGGTTTCGGCCGCACCGCGTTTGCCAGTCAGGCGGGGTTGCTGGCCGCCCAGTCCTTTCAGGATGCCGGCAAGCCCGATGACGCTCGCGCGGCCCTGACGTGGGTGAGCGAAAAGGCAAGCGACGATGGCCACAAGGTGGTGGCACGCCTCCGTCTGGCAGCACTTCGGATGGACGCCGGAGAACACGAACAGGCCATGGCCTTGTTGGCAGGACCCGTTCCTTCCGCTTTCGAGGGCCTGGTGGCCGATCGCCGCGGTGACATCCTGATGGCGCAAGGCAAGCTGGATGACGCACGGAGCCAGTACCAGAGTGCGTGGAAATCGCTGGGTGAGCGCGCCGAGTACAGACGCCTCCTCGAGGTCAAGCTGGCCTCGCTGGGGGTCGACGCGTCCAGCCTGCAAACTGACGGAGGTGCACCGAAATGAAGGTGGCCATTCCTTTCGAAGCCCAACGCGGGCTTGCTCGCCGAGCGGGAGCTTGCCTGGTGACCGTTCTGATGGTGGCGGGTATCTCGGCCTGTTCTTCGTCGGCCCCCAGGCCCAAACCTGCAGAACTCCCTCCGGTCGCGGCCCTGCTGGCCACTGAGCAGGTCTGGACTTTGCAGCTGGGTGAGTCGGCGCCCTTGCTTCAGCCAGCGGTCGCTGGAAGTACCGTGGCATTGGTGAGTCGGTCAGGCAGTGTTTCGCTCGTGGACGCCAGCACGGGACGCCGCCTCTGGCTGGCCGAGGCAGGTGCGCCCCTTGCCACAGGCCCTGGCACCGACGGGCGGACCGTGGCGGTCATCAGCCAGGCCAATGACCTGATTGTCCTGCGAGACGGAGCACAGGCATGGCGTGTACGGCTGCCAGCCCGTTCGTTCACTCCTCCGGTGGTGGCCGGTGAGCGGGTGTTTGTTCTCGCGGGTGACCGCAGCGTGGTGGCCTTTGACGCCGCCAGCGGGGGGCGGTTGTGGGGTCAAAGAGCGCGTGCCGAGGCCCTGGTGCTGGGCCAGGCCGGGGTCCTGCTACCAGTCGGAGATACGCTGGTCGCCGGATTGTCCGGTCGCCTTGTCGGGCTCGACCCCCTGGCAGGTTCGCTGCGGTGGGAGGCTCCGGTGGCTGTTGCCCGGGGCGCCAACGAAGTCGAACGGCTCGTTGATCTGGTGGCGCCCGTCAGCCGGGTGGATGCCATCGTTTGCGCCCGTGCCTATTCCGCGGCTGTCGGATGTGTGGACGCCGTGCGAGGCCGGGTGCTCTGGACCCGTCCGGCCCAGGGCGTCACAGGCTTGGCTGGTGATGCGCAGCGACTGTTCGGTGCCGAGTCAAACGGACGCATGGTGGCATGGGATCGTGTCTCGGGTAATCCCGTCTGGCAGTCCGAGCGGCTCCTCCATCGACGCCTTGGTGCGCCACTGACTGTGGGTCGGGTTGTTGTGGTGGGAGATGAAACCGGTCTGGTTCATGTGCTGTCCAGAGAGGACGGCAGTGAAATGACGCGCCTGAGCACCGACGGGTCGGCTGTGGTCGGCGCGCCGGTTCTGGCCGGCGACGTGCTGCTGGTCCAGACGCAGCGTGGTGGCGTTTACGCCTGGCGACCGCGTTGATGGACCGAGAAAGAACCGGCAAGTGAAACCTGTGATGGCCCTGGTCGGGCGGCCCAATGTCGGCAAATCGACCATCTTCAACCGTTTGACACGCTCACGTGATGCGATCGTGGCCGATTTTGCCGGGCTGACGCGTGATCGCCACTACGGCAGCGGTCGCCTGGGTGCGCGTGAATACATCGTCATTGATACCGGCGGATTCGAGCCCGAGGCTGGTGAGGGAATTTACCGGGAAATGGCCAAGCAGACCCGACAGGCGGTGGCCGAGTCGGATGTGGTGATATTTGTCGTGGACGCTCGTGCTGGCATGAGCGGCCAGGACCAGGAAATTGCGCAGTATTTGCGCCGGCTGGGCAAGCCTACCCTGCTGGTGGCCAACAAGGCCGAAGGCATGAAGGAAGGAGCCCAGCTCGCAGAGTTCTACGAACTCGGGCTCGGCGATGTGCTGCCTGTGTCCGGCGCCCACGGCCAAGGTGTGCGCTCCATGCTGGAGGCCGCACTGGGCCGCATTGATGCATTGCCTGATCACGACGAGGTCGAGGCCCTGCAGGACGAACAGGTGATTCGGCTGGCGGTGGCCGGCAGGCCGAATGTCGGCAAGTCCACCCTCATCAATGCCTGGCTTGGAGAGGAGCGGCTGGTGGCCTTTGACATGCCGGGTACCACCCGCGATGCCATCAAGGTGCCGTTCGAACGCGGTGGTCAGAAGTACGAGCTGATCGACACGGCCGGTATCCGCCGCAAAGGACGCGTGTTCGAGGCGATCGAGAAGTTTTCGGTGGTCAAGACACTGCAGGCCATTGAAAGCGCCCATGTGGTCCTGTTGCTGCTGGATGCAACCCAGGGTGTGACGGACCAGGATGCGCACATCGCCGGCTACATTCTGGAAAGCGGGCGGGCGGTGGTCATGGCCATCAACAAGTGGGACGCCGTTGACGCCTACCAGCGTCAGCAGGTGGAGCGCCAGGTGGAGTCCCGGCTGGCCTTTCTGAAATTTGCCTCCATGCACCTCATTTCGGCAAGCAAGCGCCAGGGATTGGGGCCTTTGTGGAAGTCCATATCCCAAGCGCATGCATCGGCCATGCGAAAGATGCCCACGCCCGTCCTGACTCGCCTGCTACAGGAGGCGGTTGCCTTTCAGGCGCCGCAGCGCACCGGCATGTACCGGCCCAAGATGCGCTACGCCCACCAGGGTGGCATGAATCCGCCCGTGATCGTCATCCATGGCAACTCCCTTGAACACGTTCCGGAGGTCTACCGGCGCTTTCTGGAGGGACGTTTCCGCAAGGCCTTCGACCTTGTGGGTACCCCGCTGCGCATCGAGTTCAAGACTTCAAGCAACCCCTACAAGGACAGCTGAGCCCTGACCGGCGACAGCAGTCGGGATATCCGGAACGCGACCTTGTCGGAGGCGCTTGTGGTATCTTTGCCCACTCCCTCAACTTTCCGAACACGGAGCATATCGTGAGCAACAACAAAGGCCAGCTCTTGCAAGACCCTTTCCTGAACCAGCTGCGCCGTGAACACGTACCGGTTTCGATCTATCTGGTCAACGGTATCAAGCTGCAAGGGCAGATCGAGTCCTTTGACCAGTACGTCGTGCTGCTGCGCAACACCGTCACCCAGATGGTGTACAAGCACGCGATTTCCACCATTGTGCCGGGGCGGCCCGTGCAGTTCTCCGTTGCCACGTCCGACGACGGCAACGGCTCCTGAATGAACACGCCCAAGGCCGGGCTTTCTGTGGGCCCGCGCCGCGTCCCGCAGCAGCCCTGCGTGACGTTGTCGCTGTCTTGAACGCGCACACGCCCCCACCCGAAACTCGTCCTTCCGTCTTGCTGGTGGGGGTCGATCTCGGAACGCCGCATTTCGATCCGGGACTTGAAGAGCTGGGCCTGCTTGCCGAGTCAGCCGGGTACCGGGTCGCGGACAGGGTGACCTGCAAGCGCCGTGCACCCGACGCCGCTCTTTTTGTGGGAAGCGGCAAGGCCGACGAAATCCTCTTGCTGGCCCGATCAAGTGGTGCCCAGGAAGTGCTGTTCGATCAATCGCTCAGCCCGGCCCAGCAGCGAAACCTTGAGCGCCATATGGGGCTTCCGGTGAACGACCGGACCTTGCTCATTCTGGAGATCTTCGGCCAGCGGGCGCGCAGTTTTGAGGGCAAGCTCCAGGTTGAACTGGCTCGGCTGCAATACCTGTCCACCCGTTTGGTCCGCCGTTGGTCTCACCTGGAGCGCCAGAGTGGCGGTATCGGTATGCGGGGCGGTCCCGGCGAAACCCAGATCGAGCTGGACAGGCGCATGATCGGAGAGGCCATCAAGCGCACGCGCGACCGGCTGGACAAAGTCAAGCGCCAGCGAGCCACCCAGCGCCGTCAGCGCGAGCGGCG
>JALOSN010000461.1 GCA_025458415.1 Hydrogenophaga sp. | reverse complement strand
GCGCCCGCCACCGATCTGGTTGAGGATGGCCTCGGCCATGATGCTGCGCGCCGAGTTGCCGGTGCACAGGAAGAGCACGTTGTAGAGCGACATGGTGGGTCCTTTCAGCAGCAGCGGCTGGCGGGTTGGCTGATGGCGGCGGTGGGGGTGATGGCCGGTGCGCAGCAGGCGGGTCCCGTGGCCGGTGCCGCTTCGCGGAACACCGGGATGTTGCCCAGGGTGTGGAAGTGCTCCCAGGCAATACCCTGCGGGTCGGTGACCCAGTGTTTCTCGCTGCGGGCGTAGCAGCACGTGGTGGCGCCTTCATCCAGCAGCGCCATGTCGGCCTGTTGCGCGCGGTCCTTGAGGGCTTGCAGCTCCTCGGCGTTGTCGGTCTGGATGCCCAGGTGGTCGATGCCGGCGCCCTGGCCTCGGGTCGAGATGGCGAAGTTGACTGGCGGGTCGTCGAGCATCCACTTGGCGTAGTCGGCCTCGGTGCGGGCCGGGGTGGCGTCGAACAGGCGGTTGTAGAAGGCGATGCTGCGGTCGAGGTCATCGACATGCAGATGAACGTGGAAGCGCTTCATGATGGGTTCTCCTCAGCAGGAACAGGACAGGGCGGCAGATGGCTCGGGGGAGATCGCGCAGGGCTCGCCCTGGCAGCAGTGCGCGGTGAGGTAGGCCAGCAGGGCGTTCATGTGCTCGAAGCCGGCGCGGTAGACGAGGTTCCGGCCCTGGCGCTCGCTGTGCACCAGGCCGGCCTGGTTCAGTTCTTTCAGGTGGAACGAGAGCGCGGTGGCCGAGCAGCCCAGGGTGTCGGCCAGCTGACCGGGCGTCAGGCCGGCGGGGCCGGCGCCCACCAGTTCGCGGAAGGCACGCAGCCGCGTGGCCTGCGACAGGGCCGACAGCGCGGCCAGGGCCTGGGTTTCGTCCATGGCGAGTCCCTTCTTGAGGTTCAGGGGGTGGCCGCAGCCGGGGTCTTGTGGGTCGGCAGGGCCAGCGTGGCCAGCCAGCACAGCACCAGCATCAGCGCAGAGCCCAGCAGGGCATACAGCAGGCCACCCCACTGGTAGAGCAGGCCCGACATCAGGGTGCCGAAGAAGCGCCCGAGGGCATTGGCGGCGTAGTAGAAGCCCACGTCCTCGGCGGCTTTCTCGCTGCCGGCGTAGGCCAGCACCAGGTAGGAGTGCACCGAGGAATTGACGGCAAAGGCAAAGCCGAACAGCGCCAGGCCGCCGACGACGACCCATTCCAGGTGGGGCGCTTCCAGCCAGACGGCCAGGGCCAGGCCCATGGGCACCAGGGCCAGCAGGGCCGACCACAGGCGGGCGGCCGGCACCTCGGCGCTCAGGCCGTCCGCGCTGCGCCTGACGATGCCCGGGGCCATGGCCTGCACCAGGCCGTAGCCGATGGTCCAGGCGGCCAGGAAGCCGCCCACCATGGTGAAGGTCCAGCCCTGCGCGTACAGGAACACCGGCACACCGACCACGAACCACACGTCGCGCGCGCCGAACAGCACCACCCGCGCGGCCGCCAGGCCGTTGATGCCGGCGTTCTTGGCGAACAGCTCCCTGGCCGACTTCGAGGCCTTGCTCTTGCCCATCATCGTCGGCAGCGACCACAGCACACCGGCCAGCACCACCGCCAGCAGCGCGGCCATGCACCACAAGGAGAGCCGGAAACCCAGTGTCTGCAGCAGAACACCGCCCAGGAAGAAGCCCACGCCTTTCATGGCGTTCTTGCTGCCGGTGAACCAGGCGACCCACTTGAAGAGCTGGCTGTTGCCACCAGCCTTGGCCTGCGCCTGCGTGACCTTGATGGCCGACTTGCTCGCGGTCTTGGTCAGGTCCTTGGCGACGCCGCAGATGCCTTGCGCCACCACCACCCAGGCCACCGACATCGCGGCGGCCCAGCCCGGTTGCAGCAGCGACAGCAGCAGGAAACCGGTGATCTGGGTGCTCAGGCCCACGGTCAGCATGCGGGTGATGCCGTAGCGCGTGGCCAGCCAGCCGCCGATCAGGTTGGCCAGCACGCCGGCCGCTTCGTACAGCAGGAACAGGAAGGCCAGCGTGAACGGCGAGTAACCCAGCTGGTAGAAATGCAGCAGCACCAGCATGCGCAGCGCGCCGTCGGTGAGCGTGAAGCCCCAGTAGGCGGCGGTGACGATGGCGTAGTTGCGCGTCGCGGTGTTCATGGTGCCGCGATCAGATGCCGGTGGCTTCCAGGTGGCAGGCCAGGTCCACCATGCGGGTGGCGTAGCCCATCTCGTTGTCGTACCAGGCGTAGACCTTGAGCAGGGTGCCGTCGGTGACCATGGTCGAGAGGGCATCGACGATGGAACTGCGCGTGTCGCGTGCATAGTCGGCGCTCACCAGCGGGCGTGTCTCGTAGCCCAGGATGCCGGCCAGCGGGCCGTTGGCGGCGGCTTCGAACAGGGCATTGACTTCGTCGGCGGTGGTGGGTCGGTTGAGCTCGAACACGCAGTCGGTCAGCGAGGCATTGAGTACCGGCACACGCACCGCGTGGCCATTGAGCTTGCCCTTGAGCTCGGGGTAGATCAGCGCGATGGCGGTGGCGCTGCCGGTGGTCGTCGGTGCCAGGCTGGTCATGGCGCTGCGGGCGCGGCGCAGGTCCTTGTGCGGCGCATCCACCACCACGTTGGTGTTGGTCGGGTCGTGCAGGGTGGTGATCTGGCCGTGGCGGATGCCGATGGCCTCGTGCACGACCTTGACCACCGGGGCCAGGCAGTTGGTGGTGCAGGATGCGGCCGTGACGATGCGGTCACGCGCCGGGTTGTAGAGGTGCTCGTTGACCCCGACGACGATGTTGAGCACCTCGCCCACCTTGACCGGCGCGGCCACGATGACACGCTTGGCACCGCGGTCCAGGTGGCCCTGCAGGGTTTCGGGCGTGAGGAACTTGCCGGTGCATTCGAGCACCACGTCCACGCCCAGGTC
>JALOSN010000042.1 GCA_025458415.1 Hydrogenophaga sp. | reverse complement strand
TCGCGAAACGCTGACCCAGCAGTTCACCGGTTCGGCCGACCGCCTGTTCATGACCGAACTGTTCGTGCCCGAGGGCTCCCGGCTGGCCGGCCGGTCGCTGAAGGACGCCCGGCTGGCCAATGGCCACATCCAGGTGCTCAAGCTGTTTCGCGGTGAAGAGGAATGGAGCTCCCCGGCCCCGGACACCCAGCTGCAGACCGGCGACCGGTTGGTGGTGCATTCGCGCAGCAGCGCCATGGTGGACCTGCGCAGCAGCGACCTGATCGGCCTGCATGCGGCGCCCGCACCCCAGGGCGAGGCGCACGACCTGGAAACCCTGCGGCGGCGCGACGTGGTGATCGTCGAGGCACTGGTGGGCCAGACCTCGCGTTATGTGCAGCGCCCCATCCGCGACCTCGACCTGGCCTCGCGCTACGGCATCCACCTGATCGCGGTGCACCGCAAGGACGCATCGATGGCCGACATCGGCGACGACTTCCAGTTGCAGTTCGGCGACGTGCTGCTGGTGGAAGGCACGCCGCGCCAGATCCAGCGTTTCTGCGACAACGGCGACCTGTTTGCCATCACCGAGGGCAAGAGCGCGCCGCAGCGCCGCCACAAGGCACCGGTGGCGATAGCCACCATGGTCGGGGTGATGGCCCTGGCCGCGTTCGACGTGATGCCCATCGAGGGCCTGGCCCTGATCGGCGCGGTGGTCGTGGTGCTGGCCGGCTGCCTGAAGCCCGATGAAGCGTACAAGTCGATCGAGTGGCCGATCCTGATGCTGATCTACGGCATGCTCGCGGTCAGCGTCGCCATGCGCGAATCCGGCCTGTCGGAACTGGCCGCGCAATCGCTGGTGCACTGGGGAGGGGGCCTCTCGCCCTGGCTGGTGCTGTCGCTGGTGATCCTGGCGACCTCCATCGCCACCGAGTTCATCAGCAACAACGCGGTGGCGGTGCTGTTCACCCCGGTGGTGATCGGGGTGGCCACCGCGCTGGGCGTGGACCCGAGGCCCTTCGTGGTCGGCGTGATGTTTGCCGCCAGCTTCAGTTTTGCCACCCCCATCGGCTACCAGACCAACACCCTTGTCTACAGCGCCGGCAACTACCGCTTCAGCGACTTCGCCCGCCTGGGCGTACCCATGAACCTGCTCACCTGGGTCAGCTCCAGCCTGCTGATCCCCTTGTTCTGGCCCTTCTAGATCATCTGAAGGGGGCCTGTGCGGCAGGTGCCAGTGAGCATACGCTGAACCGCTACCTGGGCCCAGCTCGCCCTGTACAGCTCCATGGTCTTCAAGGCCATTGAGGCTGAGCCATTCGCCGCCCAACGCCGCACGGTACGCAGGAACACTGGGCAGATTCCGGACCTGCGCTTCGGGTCAAGCCGCCTGAGGCTGAAGGAACACCTTGGCCTTGCGAGGAGAGACGACCAGGGTTTCGCCTTCCCGGAAGGCGAGCTCGCGGAACAGCTGGGCAGGAATCTGCGCCTCGATGAGCGGGTCATGCCCCTGTCGCGGCTCAGCATCGACCGGCATGAGCTCAAGGCGTGCAATCGGTCCTACGACAATGACCCTGTCCAGCCGGGCCACGATGCCCTGGGGCCGGCCAGCGGCATCCAGTTCACCACCCGTCTGGTAGCGGTGCACATCCAGGTCGTGCGGCCGCACATAGGCAAACGCCTGTGCATCCCGCGCATCCGCATGCTCAGGCGACTGGATGGCCACGCCGTCCAGGTGCAGAAGCCCCTCATGGGCTCGGCCATGAAACAGGTTGACGTCACCCAGGAAGCCATACACAAAGGGACTGGCCGGATGGTCCCACACGTCCTGCGGCGTACCCACCTGCTCGACCACACCCTGGTTCATCAGCACCACACGATCGGCCACTTCCAGGGCCTCCTCCTGATCGTGTGTGACAAAGATGCTGGTGACATGCAATTCATCGTGCAGGCGGCGCAACCAACGGCGCAACTCCTTGCGCACCTTGGCGTCCAGGGCGCCGAACGGTTCGTCCAGCAGCAGCACCTTGGGTTCCACTGCCAGCGCCCGCGCCAGAGCGATGCGCTGGCGTTGCCCTCCGGAGAGCTGTGAAGGGTATCGATCGGCGAGCCAGTCCAGCTGGACCAGCCCCAGAAGCTCGTGGACCTTGGCCTTGATCTGTGCTTCGCTCGGGCGCTGCCCGCGCGGCTTGACCCGCAGGCCGAAGGCCACGTTCTCGAACACCGTCATGTGACGGAAAAGCGCGTAGTGCTGGAACACAAAGCCCACGTTGCGCTCGCGCACATGCACATCGGTGGTGTCTTCGCCGCTGAACAGGATGCTGCCGGTGTCCGGGGTCTCCAGACCGGCGATGATGCGCAGCAGCGTGGTCTTGCCGCACCCCGAAGGCCCCAGCAGGGCCAGCAGTTCACCGGAGTCGATATCGAGATTGACGCTCTTCAGTGCGTGAAACTGACCGAAATGCTTGTTGACGTCTCGGATCTGGATGCTCATGTTCGTGTCCGGTATCGGTTCAGGGAGCCGCACGTATGGCGGCTGGGACAAATTCGGGCGCGGGTTTGTGTCCGGCCTGCGAAGCCAGCGACGGAGTGGGAGGGCGCTCGGGCGGCAGTTCGGCCAGGGCCTTCATTTCGCGCTCATGGCTCCATTCGACGAAGCTCTTGATGGCCAGGGTCACCAGCGCCAGCAGGGCCAGCAACGAGGCCACGGCAAACGCGGCCACCGACTGGTATTCGTTGTAGAGCACCTCGATGTGCAGGGGCATGGTGTTGGTCTGGCCTCGGATGTGCCCCGACACCACCGAGACGGCACCGAACTCGCCCATGGCGCGCGCGTTGCACAGAATCACGCCGTAGATGAGACCCCATTTCACGTTCGGCAAGGTCACGTGCCAGAAGGTCTGCCAGCCGGTGGCCCCCAGCACGATGGCCGCCTGTTCCTCGTCGTTGCCCTGGGCCTGCATCAGCGGAATCAGCTCGCGGGCAATGAACGGAAAGGTAATGAACAGCGTGGCCAGGATGATGCCGGGCACCGCAAAAATGATCTTGATGTCGTTGGCCATGAGCCAGGGGCCGAACCATCCCTGCGCCCCGAACACCAGCACGTAAATCAGGCCCACCACCACCGGCGAGACCGAGAACGGCAGGTCGATCAGCGTGGTGAGAAAGGCCTTGCCCCGAAACTCGAACTTGGCCACACACCAGGCTGCGGCCACACCGAACACCAGGCTCACCGGTACCGAGATGGCCGCGGTCAGCAGGGTCAGCCGGATGGCCGACCAGGCGTCGGGTTCCCTGATGGCTTCCCCGTATGCGCCCCAGCCCTTTCGCAGCGCCTCGGTGAACACGGCCGCCAGCGGCAGCACCAGAAACAGGAACATGAAGCCCAGGGCCAGCGAAATGAGCAGCCAGCGGACCCAGGCGGCTTCGCTGGTGCCCTTGCGGGCCGAACGGGTCTGGCTCGTGTTCATTGCATGTTCCCCACAGCGCGCTTGCGCTGCCAGGCCTGAAGCCCGTTGATAAGCAGCAGCAACAGGAATGAGATCACCAGCATCACGCTGGCCACGGCCGTGGCGCCGGCGTAGTCATACTGTTCCAGCTTGCCGATGATGATCAGCGGTGTGATTTCCGAGATCATGGGCATGTTGCCGGCAATGAACACCACCGAGCCGTATTCGCCCACCGCGCGCGCAAAGGCGAGGGCAAAGCCGGTCAGCAGGGCGGGCAGGATGGTCGGCAAGATCACCCGGCTGAAGGTCTGCCAGCGTGTGGCGCCCAGGCAGGTAGCCGCCTCTTCCAGCTCCTTCTCAGCGTCTTCCAGCACTGGCTGCACAGTGCGCACCACGAAGGGCAGTCCGATGAAAATCAGGGCGATGACCACGCCGTTGGGGTTGAACGCCAGCTGGATGCCGTAGGGTTCAAAAAACTGCCCCACCCAGCCGTTGCCGGCCAGCAGGGCAGTCAGCGAGATACCGGCCACCGCGGTAGGCAGCGCAAAAGGCAGGTCGACCAGCGCGTCGACGATCTTCTTGCCCGGAAAGCTGTAGCGCACCAGGACCCAGGCCACGAGCAAGCCAGCAAACAGGTTGACCGTGGCCGCGATCAGCGAGGCGCCGAAGGTCAGCCGGTAAGACGCCATCACGCGCGGGGCAGTGACCGCGTCCCAGAAATCGGCCCAGCTCAGCGTCAGTGTCTTGAATATGAGTGCCGACAGCGGAATCAGCACGATCAGGCTGAGGTACAGCAGCGTGTACCCCAGCGTGAGGTTGAAGCCCGGCAGCACGCGCGCGCTGCGGCGCGAATTGGAGAATGGAGCCGTCCCGGCGGACAGCGTGGCAGAGCTCATTTGGCAAACCCGAAGAGTGGATCCATCGAGGTGTGCCCGTGCGATCCACTGCGATCGCCCGGCGCACGGTCAGCGGCTCGTGTAGAGCCGGTCAAACAGCCCGCCGTCGTTGAAATGCACCCGCTGTGCCTCGGCCAGCGAGCCGAAGTACTGCTCCACCGTGAACAGCCGTACCGGCTTGAACGCCTGGCTGTACTTCTTCAGGATCTCTTCGTTGCGCGGACGAATGTTGTGGCGAGCTGCGATCTCCTGGCCCTCCGGGCTGTACAGGAAGTCCAGGTAGGCCTTGGCGAGCTCAGCGCTGCCCTTCTTGTTGACGGTACGCTCGACGATGGCGACAGGGTTCTCGGTCAGCAACGAGGCGCTGGGGTGAACGGCATCGACACGGCCTTTGCCGAACTCGTTGTCCACCGACACCACTTCGGATTCGAAGGTCACCAACACGTCGCCGATGTTTCTCTGCAGAAAAATGCCGGTGGCATCGCGCCCACCGCGGGCCAGCACCGGTACGTTGGCGTAGAGCTTCCGCACGAATTCCTGCGCCTCGGCGTCGCTACCACCCTTGCTGCGCACATGACCCCAGGCGGCCAGATAAGCCATGCGGCCGTTGCCCCCGGTCTTGGGGTTCACGACAATCACCTGGACCCCCGGCTTGATCAGGTCTTCCCAGTCGCGAATGTTCTTGGGGTTGCCCTGGCGCACCAGAAACAGCATGGTCGAAGTGGTGGGCGCGGCATTGTGCGGGAACCTCTGGCGCCAGTCCTTGGCGACCACACCGCGATCGGCGAGAAAATCGACGTCGGTGGTGGTGTTGAAGGTCACCACGTCGCCATCCAGGCCATCGGCCACGGCACGCGCCTGAGCGCTGGAGCCGGCGTGCGACTGGTCAACCTTGATGTCACGGCCGGTCGTCTTCTTGTGGTGGGCCACAAAGGCGGGATTGATCTCGCGAAAGAATTCGCGCGACACGTCGTAGGACACATTGAGCAGAGATTGGGCAGAGACCAGTGAGGCCGAGACAAGGGCCGCGGCTGCCAGCGAGCGTTGAATGAGCGTTTTCATGCGACGGGACCTGAAATGGATGCGATACGGACGATGGTAGGGAGCGCTCTTTAAATCACAAACAACTTTCTTTCTCTTTCAATATTCCCTTGGAGAATAAGGATCAGCCAGCACGATGAAGCAACTCCGATGGAGGAACCTCGACACCCAACCTGACCAGTTGCTGCAGGCCAAACGGCCAGGGACCGAACCCAGCCTTCACATCGATGTGCCCTGCAGCCTCCAGACGCACGAATTCGCTGCCCCAGGCCCGGGCGTAGGCCCCTGCCAGCCGCACGGGACAGCAAGGGTCATTGCTGCTGGCCACCAGAATGCTGCGGAACGGGAGCCGCTTGCAGGGCACCGGCGCGAAGTCGGCCAGCTGCGCCCTGCGCTCAGGATCGGCTGGCGCGACCAGCAAGGCTGCATCGACATGGGCTGCGACCTCTGGCGCCAAATGAGCAACGGCCATGCAGCCCAGGCCGTGCGCAACGAGCACCACGCGCTCATCCCTGGCATCCAGAATGGCTTCAGAAAGATGTTTGACCCAGGTCTCCTGGCGGGGAAACAACCAGTCGTCCTGCACCACCCGCCGGGCACCGGGCAAGCGGGCCGCCCAAAGGCTTTGCCAGTGTGCAGGCTCAGAGTTCCGCCAGCCTGGTACCACAAGGAGACGGGTTCGACTCATTTCGCGCGGATGTAGATCTGGTCAAACGTTCCGCCGTCGACGAAATGCGCCTTGGCCGCCTGGTCCCAGCCGCCGAACGCCTCGTCAATGGTGAACAGGTTCAGCTTGGGCAATTGCTTGGCGTACTTGGCCTGGGCCCTCTCCGAACGCGGACGGTAGAAGTGCTTGCCGATGATGTCCTGCGCCTCTTCGGTGTAGAGGTACTCCAGGTAGGCCTGGGCCACGGCGCGGGTGCCCTTGCGATCCACATTCCGGTCCACCACCGTCACCGCCGGCTCGGCCAGGATGGACAGCGAGGGGTAGATGAAGTCCACCTTGCTGCCGAACTCCTTCTCCAGCAGGTAGGCCTCGTTCTCCCACGACAGGAACACATCGCCCTGGTTGCGCTGGGCAAAGGTGACTGACGAACCACGGGCCCCGGTGTCCAGCACAGGCACATTCTCGTAGAGCTTCTTCACGAACTCCTGGGCCTTGGCATCGCCACCGTACTTGCGCTTGGCGAATTCCCAGGCGGCCAGGTAGTTCCAGCGGGCACCGCCGGACGTCTTGGGGTTGGGCGTGATGACCTTGACATCAGGGCGGATCAGGTCGTCCCAATCCTTGATGTTTTTCGGATTGCCAGCCCGCACCACCAGCACGATGGTCGATGTATAGGGTGTGCTGTTGTGCGGCAGGCGCTTCTGCCAGTCTTTGGGAATCCAGCCACCGTTGGTGTGCAGCGCATCGGTGTCGCCGGCCAGTGCCAGCGTGGCCACATCGGCCTCCAGCCCGTCAATGATGGAGCGCGCCTGTCGACCTGAGCCGCCGTGCGATTGCCGGATCGTCACGTCCTGGCCGGTCTTGGCTTTCCAGTGTTTGATGAAAGCCGCGTTGTACTCGACGTAGAGCTCGCGCGTCGGATCGTAGGAGACGTTGAGCAGCGTGACCGGGGCTGGCTGGGCCAGGACGGGCAAAGCCGCCCCGGCGGAAAGGGTGGTGGCCAGAAGGCCGAGAGCGAAGTGGCGACGGGTGGACATGAAGGCAGCTCCTGCAAAGGTTGGGGTTGAACGCTGCGGATGATGTGGCCGGCTCCACAAAACCGGAACGAATACGTTTTCAGTTGTTTATTACGAAAACAGCTATTCATCGACTCGGTTGACCTATATCGAACAGATCAATCAATTTGAAAGACGACGTCGATAGTTTTCATAGAGCTATAGGGTGTTGGCCATCGCCCAATGACCGCCCTCGTCCGCCAGATCGGCCGCGCCTGGAACTGCCGGTGCCTGCCCACGGTCTGCGCGATGCCCTACGGGCACTGGGCACCGGTCTGCTGCTGATGGCCGGCTTCATCTTCGTCATGCTGCTGGACGCCCTGGTCTGATGCGCGGGCCTGCTGTGCGCGTCGGGGGTAAGATGGATTCATGAGTGTCCA
>JALOSN010000041.1 GCA_025458415.1 Hydrogenophaga sp. | reverse complement strand
AACAGCGGCTGATCGGGTGACACTGCGCTGACCGACAACCCGCCACCCAGGAGATCCCGCATGAACCCGGCCGTTCGCCGCCAGACCATCGCCGACGCCCTGCACCGCACCGCCTGCCGCCTGCCCGAAAAACTGGCCATTGTCTGCGGTCAGACCCGCTGGACCTATGCCGAGTTCAACGCCCTGGTCAGCCGCCTGGCGGCGGGACTGAACCACATTGGCATCGGCGAGGGCGACAAGGTGGCCGTGCTGGCGCCTGCGCTTTGCGCTGGCGCGGCGCGGCGCGGTGCTGGTGCCGATCAACTTCATGCTCAAGGCGGAGGAAGTGGCCTACATCCTGCGCCACGCGGGCGCCCGCACACTGGCCACCGACAGCGGCCTGGCCGGGCTGGCCCGTGACGCCGCCGCGCTGGACACGCAGGTCGGCCAGTTCATCTGGCTGCCGTCAGAGGACCCGAGCGAGCCGGTCGATGGCATGCACCGCTTCGAGGACCTGGCTGCCTGCACGGACCCGCTGCCCCCGGTGGGCACGCAGAGCACCGACCTGGCCCAGATCGTCTACACCAGCGGCACCGAATCCATGCCCAAAGGTGCCATGCTCACCCACGACGCGGTGCTCTGGCAGTACGTCAGCTGCGTCATCAACGCCGAGATCGCCGAGCAGGACCGCACCCTGCATGCCCTGCCCCTGTACCACTGCGCCCAGCTGGACGTGTTCTTCGGCCCGTCCATCTACATCGGCAGCAGCAACGTCATCACCGGCAAACCCACACCGGACAACCTGCTGACCCTGCTGGAGCAGCACCAGATCACGAGCTTCTTTGCGCCACCCACCGTGTGGATCGCGCTGTTGCGCTCACCTTTGTTCGACGCGGACAGGCTGGCCCACCTGGCCAAGGGCTACTACGGTGCCTCCATCATGCCGGTGGAGGTGCTCAAGGAACTGGCCTCGCGCCTGCCCCGGGTGCGGCGAACCTGTATGGCCAGACCGAAATCGCACCGCTGGCCACCATGCTCGCGCCGGAGGACCAGCTGCGCAAGCCCGGCTCGTGCGGCAAGGCGGTGATCAATGTCGAGACACGCGTCGTCAACGACGACATGGAGGATGTGGCCCCCGGCGAGGTCGGTGAGATCGTGCACCGGTCACCGCACCTGATGCTGGGCTACTTCAACGACCCCGAGCGCACCGAGGCGGCGTTCGCCGGCGGCTGGTTCCACAGCGGCGACCTGGCAACCATCGACCAGGAGGGCTACATCAGCGTGGTCGACCGCAAGAAGGACATGATCAAGACCGGCGGCGAAAACGTGGCCAGCCGAGAAGTGGAGGAAATGATCTACCGCCTGCCCGCCGTCAGCGAGGTGGCGGTGATCGGACTGCCGGACGCCAGGTGGGTCGAGGCGGTGACGGCGGTGATCGTGCTCAAGGCAGGACAGGGTCTGACCGAGGCCGAGGTGATCGCCCACTGCAATGGGCACATGGCGCACTTCAAGGCGCCCAAACGCGTGGTCTTCACCGACGCCCTGCCCAAGAACCCCAGCGGCAAGCTTCTCAAACGGGAGCTGCGGCAACGCTACGCGGCGACCTGACCGGGGTCCTGGGCCAACGCCCAGGCCACATGCTCGCGCACGTTGGCGTCAGGGTGGTCCAGGCGTGACTGCAACGCTGCACGCAGCGTTTCGTCGCTGCGCTGGCGCAGCGCGTTGCCCATCGCAACCGCGATGTTGCGCAACCAGCGCGCGTGTCCGATGCGGCGGATCGGACTGCCTTCGGTGCGACGCAGGAACTCGCCTTCACTCCACGCCAACAACGCCACCAGTGTGGAACCCGCGAGTCCCTCGCGTGGGTCGAAATCGGGCAAGGGACTGCGCTGGGCAAACTTGTTCCACGGGCAGACCAGCTGACAGTCGTCGCAGCCATAGATGCGGTTACCCATCAACGGGCGCAGTTCGAGCGGGATCGGTCCGTCGTGTTCGATGGTGAGGTAGGAAATGCAGCGACGCGCATCCAGGCGGTGGGGAGCGACGATGGCTGCCGTCGGGCAGGCATCGATGCAGGCGCTGCAGGCGCCGCAGTGCTCGCTCACGGGTGCAGTGGGCGGCAGGGCCACATCCACATAGATTTCGCCGAGGAAGAACATCGATCCGCCCTCGCGGCCCAGGATCAGCGTGTGCTTGCCGCGCCATCCCTGTCCGCTGCGACGTGCCAGTTCGGCCTCCAGCACCGGCGCCGAATCGGTGAACACGCGGTGCCCGAACGGTCCCAGATCGTCGGCCATGCGATCGGCCAGCTTCTGCAGGCGGTTGCGCAGCACCTTGTGATAGTCACGACCGCGCGCATACACCGACACGATGGCCTCCTGCGGCCTTTGCAGCCGCGCCAACTCCTGCTGCGCCCAGTCGGGCGGCGCGGTACGTGGCAGATAGTCCATGCGCGCTGTGACCACGCTCACGGTGCCAGGCACCAGCTCGGCCGGTCGGGCGCGTCTGAGACCATGGGCGGCCATGTAGTCCATGCCGCCGTGAAATCCGGCCGCCAGCCAGTCCCGAAGGCCGCTTTCGGCGTCCGAAAGGTCGACACCGGCCACCCCGATTTGGGAGAATCCGAGTTCCTGGCCCCAGGCCTGCAAGCGCGAGACGAATTGAGCAGCGACAAGACCGGTTTTCATGGCACACCGATTGTAGGAAGCCACCCCGTTGGGCCGGCATCCGGGTCGTCTTCGCCTGCCGCCTGGCAGGGTCGATGGCAGACCGAGGAAGACACGGCGGCCTTCGCATCGAAGCTGGCCGCCTGCCCGGCACTGGCCGATGCGGTCGTTGCCCTGCATGGCGACCTGGGCGCCGGCAAGACCACGCTGGTGAGGCACCTGCTGCGCACCCTCGGTGTCGAAGGTCGTATCAAGAGCCCCACCTACGCCGTCGTCGAACCCCACACCAGCAGCGGCTGCAGCTGGATGCCCGAGGGCGAGCCACTCGCCATCTGGCATTTCGACTTCTACCGCTTCACCGACCCCCGTGAATGGGAAGACGCCGGTTTCCGCGAACTTTTCGCGGCGCCCGGCCTCAAGCTCGTGGAGTGGCCCGAGCGCGCCGCGGGTGTCATGCCTGCGGCCGACATCGACATCGACATCCGGGCCGAGTACCCGCCCATGCCAGCCCACCCGGACCCCCACCTCGACGAGCACCGCCGGGTACTGGTGCGCGCCGGCACCACGCGCGGCCTGCAGCTGCTGGAGGCGCTGGCTTGATGCGCCTGCCGTCCGTGCTCGACCGTCGCAGCCTGCTGCGCGCCGGTTCGATGTTGCTGTTGCTGGGTGCGCAGCAAATCGCCCGTGGTGCCCAGGTGCTGGCGGTGCGGCTGTGGCCGGCCAACGACTACACCCGCGTGACGGTCGAATCCGACGGTGCCCTGAAGGCCCGGCACTTCATGATCAGCGATCCCCCGCGGCTGGTGGTGGACATCGAGGGCATCGATCTGCTGCCCAGCCTGCGTGAACTGGTGGGCAAACTCAGCCCGGACGACCCCAACATCGCGGGCATCCGGGCCGCCCAGAATGCGCCTGCGGTGGTGCGCCTGGTGATCGACCTGAAGCAACCGATCGCACCGCAGGTGTTCCATCTCGATCCGGTGGCGGCCTACCAGTACCGGCTGGTGATGGACCTGTATCCGACCCATCCGCCTGACCCGCTGGAGCAACTGATCGCCCAGCGGCTGCGCGAACTGGATGCCGCCAGCGAGCGCGCCGCCGCACTGCTGGGTATCGAGACGGAACGCGTCGGCGGCGCGGGACCCGGTGTGGCGGACGCCGACCCGCTGGGCGCACTGATCGCCGAACGCGAGAAGGGCCGTGCCAGCCCAACGGCATCCGCGGTCACACCCGGGAAAGCCGAGCCGGACCACCGGTCACCAACCCGCACGACCAGCGCAAGCAAGCGCGCGGTGACCGCGCCTCGGCGGACCGACCGCCTGATCATCGTGGCCCTGGATGCTGGTCACGGCGGCGAAGACCCTGGCGCCGTCGGGCCCGGTGGAACGTACGAAAAGGACGTGGTGCTGGCCATTGCCCGGCGGCTGCGCGACCGCATCAACGCCACCAAGGTCAACGGCAACGCGCTGCGCGCCTTCATGACGCGTGATGGCGATTACTTCGTTCCGCTCAAGGTGCGGGTCGACAAGGCCCAGCGCGTGCAGGCCGACCTGTTCGTCAGCATCCACGCCGACGCCTTCTACACGCCCCGCCCGCAGGGCGCCAGCGTCTATGCCCTGAGCACGCGTGGTGCCACCAGCGCGGCGGCGCAGTGGATGGCCAACAAGGAGAACGACTCCGACCTGGTGGGTGGACTCAATGTGCGTGCGCAAGATGCCACCGTGCAGCGCGCCCTGCTGGACATGAGCACCACCGCGCAGATCAAGGACAGCCTGCAGTTCGGCAATGCGCTGCTGGGTGAGGTCGGTCGTGTCGGGCGCCTGCACAAGCCACGGGTCGAGCAGGCGAACTTCGCCGTGCTGCGCGCGCCCGACATTCCCAGCGTGCTGGTCGAGACCGCCTTCATCAGCAACCCGGACGAAGAAAAGCGGCTGCGCGATCCGGAGTACCAGGCCGAACTGGCCGATGCGCTGTTGCGTGGCATCGTGCGGTACTTCTCCCAGAACCCGCCGCTGGCCCGGGCGCGTCAGGTCTGACCCCGGCTGCACCCGGGGTCCCGCGACCTACAATGAACGCGTGAATGCGCCCCTGTCCAACACCCGCCGACCGATCCGGGAACTGCCGGACGAACTGATCAGCCAGATCGCCGCCGGTGAGGTGGTCGAACGCCCGGCCTCTGTCGTGCGCGAACTGCTGGACAACGCGCTGGACGCCGGAGCGCGCCAGATCACGGTTCGCCTGCAGGCCGGCGGCATCCGCCTGATCAGCGTCGAGGACGACGGGTACGGCATTCTGCGCGAGGAGTTGCCGACCGCCCTCAAGCGCCACGCCACCAGCAAGATTGCCAGCCTGAACGACCTGGAGTCGGTCGGCACCATGGGATTCCGTGGCGAAGCCCTGGCAGCGGTCTGCTCCATCGCCGAGGTGTCGGTGCTGACGCGTACCGAAGAAGACGCAGCCGGACATGGCTGGCTGCTGGATGGCCGCAGTGGTGAGCTGCAGCCCACCGCTCGCAGCCGAGGCACCACGGTCGAGGTGCGCGAGCTGTTCTTCGCCACACCGGCCAGGCGCAAGTTCCTCAAGTCGGAAAGCACCGAACTGGCCCATTGCATCGAGGCAGTGCGTCGACACGCCCTGGCACGGCCGGATGTCGGCTTCGCCATCTGGCACGAGGGCAAGCTGGTGTCGCAATGGCGTGCCGTCGCACCCGACCTGGCCAGCGGCGAACAGCATCTGGACGCCTTGCAGCGCCGCTTGGCCGACGTGCTGGGCGAGGACTTCGTGGCCCAGTCGGTGGTGGTCAACTGGCCCGCCGACGACGTGCCCGGCGAAGCGGCCACCACCGGCGGCCTGCAGCGGCTGCGTGTCTGGGGTCTGGCTGGCGTACCCGATGCAGCCCGCTCGCGCGCCGACTGGCAGTTTGCCTACGTCAATGGTCGCTTCGTGCGGGACAAGGTCATCAACCACGCCGCACGCAGCGCATATGAAGACGTGCTGCATGGCCACCGTCAGCCGGTGTACGCGCTGTATGTCAGCATCGACCCCGGCCGGGTGGATGTGAATGTGCACCCGACCAAGATCGAGGTGCGATTTCGTGACAGCCGCGAGGTGCACCAGGCGGTGCGCCATGCGGTGGAAGGGGCTCTGGCCGCACCCCGGTCGGCACAGACGCTGCCGGCCACCACGGCGCCCTCTGCAGCGTCGCCGGCCAATGCCCCGCCGCCCTTCCTGAGCCCGCCAGCGCGCCAGCAGCCGCTGCCCTGGCGGCCGGATACGCCACAGGTGGGTCAGCGCGTCAGCGACCTCGAAGCCCTGTGGAGCCCGTCCGAGCGGATCGCTGCGCCGCTGGACGCACCCGGCAGCCGCCGCGCCGTGCCCGCATTCGTGCCCGCGCCGCCGCCAGCTCCGGAGCAGACTCCCAACCGCATCCCGGACGGCGAATGGCCGCTCGGTCGTGCCATTGCCCAGCTGCACGGGGTCTATATCCTGGCCGAGAACGCGCAAGGGCTGGTGGTGGTGGACATGCACGCCGCGCATGAGCGCATCGTCTACGAACGCCTGAAACAGCAGCTGGACGCGCACCAGATCAGCAGCCAGCCCCTGCTGATCCCGGCCACTTTTGCCGCCACACCCGAGGAAGTGGCCACGGCCGAAACCGCGAACGAGGTGCTGGCCAGGCTGGGCTTGGAGGTCGTGCCGTTTTCCCCCAAGACACTGGCGATTCGCGCCGTGCCCTCCACCCTGGCCGCCGGCGACCCGGTGGAGCTCGCCCGCAGCGTGCTGGCCGAGCTCGGTCAGCACGAGGCCAGCACCGTGGTCCAGCGCGCCCGCAACGAGCTGCTGGCCACCATGGCCTGCCACGGCGCGGTGCGCGCCAACCGGCGTCTGACCCTGGACGAGATGAACGCCCTCCTGCGCCAGATGGAAGTCACCGAGCGCAGCGACCAGTGCAACCACGGCCGCCCCACCTGGCGCCAGCTGGGCATGAAAGACCTGGACAACCTGTTCCTGCGCGGACGGTGAGCCAGGCCACCGAAGCCTCATCGCACCATCTGCGTGCAATCGGCCTGTCTTGGTCGGCTTGATCGCACCAAATCGGTACTTATTGCACCATTCATGTGTATTCTGGATTGCGAAATGCCGTTTTCGCATAATGCCATGCACTTTTCTGGAGCATGGCACACATGAAGTACGCATCGGTTCACGAATTTCTGACCCAGGTCGCCCACCGCAACCCAGGTCAACCCGAGTTCCTGCAAGCGGTCACCGAGGTGATGGAAAGCCTCTGGCCCTTCATTTCCACCCACCCCAAGTACGCCGAGCAGGGTCTGCTGGACCGCCTGGTCGAGCCCGAGCGGGTGGTCATGTTCCGGGTGTCCTGGGTCGATGACCACGGCCAGGTCCAGGTCAACCGCGGCTACCGCATCCAGCACAGCATGGCCATCGGCCCCTACAAGGGCGGCATCCGCTTCCATCCCTCGGTCAACCTCTCGGTGCTGAAGTTTCTGGCCTTCGAGCAAACCTTCAAGAATGCGCTGACCACCCTGCCCATGGGTGGCGGCAAGGGCGGTTCGGACTTCGACCCCAAGGGCAAGACCCCGGGTGAGGTGATGCGCTTCTGCCAGGCCTTTGTCAGCGAGTTGTTCCGCCATGTGGGCAGCGACACCGACGTGCCGGCCGGTGACATCGGCGTCGGCGGACGCGAGGTCGGCTTCATGGCTGGCATGACCAAAAAGCTCACCAACCGGGCCGACTGCGTCTTCACCGGCAAGGGCCTGAGCTTCGGCGGCTCCCTGATCCGACCGGAGGCCACCGGCTACGGCACCGTCTACTTCGCGCAGGAAATGCTCAAGACGCGTGGCAAGTCCTTCGAGGGCCTGCGGGTCAGTGTCTCGGGATCGGGCAACGTGGCCCAGTACGCGGTCGAGAAGGCCATGGAACTGGGTGCGCGCGTGATCACCGTGTCCGACTCCAGCGGCACCGTCATCGACGAGGCCGGCTTCACACCGGAGAAACTGGCCATGCTGATGGACGTGAAGAACCACCTCTACGGCCGCGTCAGCGACTACGCCACCCGCACCGGCGTGAGGTTCGAAGCCGGCGTGCGGCCCTGGCACGTGCCGGTCGACGTGGCGCTGCCTTGCGCCACCCAGAACGAGCTGGACGCGAACGACGCCCGCACCCTGATCGGCAACGGCGTGGTCTGCGTCGCCGAAGGCGCCAACATGCCCTCCACCATCGAGGCGGCCAAGGCCTTCGAGGCCGCGGGCATCCTGTATGCACCGGGCAAGGCCAGCAACGCCGGCGGTGTGGCCACCTCGGGCCTGGAGATGAGCCAGAACGCCGAGCGCATGGCCTGGCCCCGCGAAGAAGTGGATACCCGCCTGCTGCAGATCATGCAGGGCATCCATGCCGCCTGCCTGCGCCACGGCCGCCGCGAGGACGGCCGCGTGAGCTACATCGACGGCGCCAACATCGCCGGATTCGTGAAGGTCGCCGACGCCATGCTGGCCCAGGGCGTCATCTGAGGCCCTGCACCCTCACAGGCGGATGCGCGCCGCCAGGGCCTGCAGCTCCGCCAGCGGCGGCTCCTTGCGGGGCCAGACCAGCTCGACACCGTCGCCGGCGTGGCGCGGCAGCACGTGGACATGGACATGGGGCACCGTCTGCCACCCGGCGGGGCGGTTGGCCTGCAGCAGGGTCATGCCCGCCGGCCTGAACGCCGCCTGCACCGCCCGCGCCACCCGGTGGGCCACCACAAACAGGTGGGCCACCTCGTCCTCTTCGAGTTCGACCAGGGTCTCGACCTGGCGCCGGGTGGCCACCAGCACATGGCCGGGATTGACCTGACCGGCGTCCATGAAGGCGAACAC
>JALOSN010000040.1 GCA_025458415.1 Hydrogenophaga sp. | reverse complement strand
TTGCTCGACAACGGGGACGAGCTGCTGCTGCCCTCGCCGGACTACCCACTGTGGACCGCAGCGGTCAGCTTGTCCGGCGGCACCCCGGTGCACTATATGTGTGACGAGTCCAGGGGCTGGCTGCCTGACCTTGACGACATCCGCCGCAAGATCACGCCGGCCACCAAGGGCATTGTGGTCATCAATCCCAACAACCCGACCGGTGCACTGTATCCCGATGAGCTTCTGCGCCAGATCGTGGCGATTGCGCGCGAGCACGGGCTGGTGATCCTCGCCGACGAGGTTTATGACAAGGTGCTCTACGACGGCAGCCACCACACCGCCATTGCCAGCCTGTCGGACGATGTCCTGACGCTGACCTTCAACTCGCTCTCGAAGAGCTACCGCTCGTGTGGGTATCGGGCGGGCTGGCTGGTGGTTTCGGGCGACAAGAAGCCGGCGCGTGACTACATCGAGGGTCTGAACATGCTCTCGAACATGCGCCTGTGCGCCAACGTACCGGGTCAATGGGCGATCCAGACGGCACTCGGCGGTTATCAGAGCATCAATGAGCTCGTGGCCGAGGGCGGACGCCTTCGTCGCCAGCGCGACCTCGCCTATGAGCTGATCACCGCCATTCCGGGTGTCAGCTGCGTCAAGCCCAAGGCGGCCCTGTACATGTTTCCCAAGCTGGACACGGCGCTCTACCCGATCGAGGATGACCAGCAATTCTTCCTGGAATGTCTTCAGGAGACGAGGGTGATGCTGGTCCAGGGGTCGGGCTTCAACTACCCGGACAACCAGCATTTCCGCATCGTGTTCCTGCCCCATGAAGATGACCTTCGAGAGGCCATCGGACGGCTGGCACGCTTTCTGGAACACTGGCGCAAGCGGCATGGCACCTGACATGAATGGCGCTGAAAATGCGCATCAATCACCCAGCGGGAACCCGCTATCCTGACTGGCCGCTTTCGGAGATCGAAGCGGATTCCTTGAAACCATTGAGAACCAAATGAAACCGATCCAAGTAGGCCTGCTGGGCATGGGCACTGTCGGCAGCGGCACATACAAGGTGCTGCTGCGCAACCAGGAGGAAATCAAGCGCCGAGCCGGACGTGGCATCGAGATCACGATGGTGGCTGACCTTGACGTCGAGCGTGCACGTGGCCTGGTGGGTCCTGGCGTGGTCGTGGTCGGGGATGCCCGGGAGGTGATTGCGAACCCCGATATCGACATCGTCATCGAACTCATCGGTGGCTATGGCGTCGCCCGGACGCTGGTGCTGGAGGCCATTGCGGCAGGCAAGCATGTGGTCACCGCCAACAAGGCCCTGCTGGCGGTGCACGGTACGGAAATCTTCGCCGCCGCTTCAGCGCGCGGCGTGATGGTGGCCTTTGAGGCTGCGGTGGCGGGTGGCATTCCCATCATCAAGGCTCTGCGTGAAGGCCTGACGGCCAACCGCATCGAGTGGATCGCCGGCATCATCAACGGTACCACCAACTTCATCCTGTCCGAAATGCGAGACAAGGGCCTGGATTTTGACGTGGTTCTCAAGGAAGCCCAGCGCCTGGGCTATGCCGAGGCAGATCCAACCTTCGACATCGAGGGGGTCGACGCCGCGCACAAGGCAACCATCATGAGCGCCATTGCCTTCGGCATTCCAGTGCAGTTCGACAAGGCGCATGTGGAGGGCATCACCCAGCTGTCCTCGACCGACATCCGCTATGCCGAACAATTGGGCTACCGCATCAAGCTGCTTGGCATCACCAAACGCAATGAACGCGGAGTCGAGCTGAGGGTCCATCCCTGTCTCGTTCCGTCCAAGCGGCTGATCGCCAATGTGGAGGGGGCCATGAATGCGGTGGTGGTGCAGGGTGATGCCGTCGGTACCACGCTGTACTACGGCAAGGGCGCCGGCAGCGAACCCACAGCGAGTGCCGTGGTGGCCGATCTGGTCGACATCACCCGCCTGCACACCGCAGATCCGCTGAATCGCGTTCCTCACCTGGCGTTCCAGCCCGACGCCATGAGCGACCTGCCGGTGGTACCGATGTCGGAAGTTCGAACCAGCTACTACCTGCGTCTGCGCGTGGCCGATCAGGCCGGCGTTCTGTCGCAGGTGACCGGCCTGCTGGCCGGTGCCGACATCAGCATCGATGCGGTACTTCAGCGCGAGGCCGATGAAGTGGGGGGCGAAGGAGCCACGTCCACCGATCTGATCATCCTCACCCACGAGACGCGCGAAGGCACCATGAACGAGGTGATCGCCCGCATGCAGTCCTTGCCCAGTGTGCTGGCCCCTATCACCCGCATCCGCAAGGAAGAGTTGAATTGATGCCCAGCCGTCTCCCCGTCCGGGAGATGAAGCCTGCGGTCCGGCATGGCCGGTTCTGCGGCGTGTGCTGAGGGTATCGATGCGCCCCCGCGACCTTGACGATAGGGATACTGGAAAACCGACATGCTGTACCTGTCTACCCGCGGTCATCCGGACCGCAAGCGCTTCTGTGAAATCCTGCTGGAGGGGCTGGCGCCTGACGGGGGTCTCTACTTGCCCGTCAACTATCCGCAAGTCGATCAGGGGACGTTGGAGCGATGGCGCTCGGTGCTGGTCGGGCAGGGTTACGCCGCTCTGGCCTTCGAGGTGCTCTCACTGTATGTTGACGACATTCCCCGGGACGACCTGCGGCGCCTGTGTGAGAAGACCTACACGGCAGACGTGTTCGGCAGCGCGGAAATCGTCCCGCTGAAGGCGCTCGAAGAAGGGCTTTTCCTGCAGGCCTTGTCCAACGGCCCGACGCTGGCCTTCAAGGACATGGCCATGCAATTGCTGGGCAACCTGTTCGAATACGAACTGTCGCGCCGGGGCGAGCAGCTCAACATTCTGGGGGCCACCAGCGGAGACACAGGCAGCGCGGCCGAGTACGCGATGCGCGGCAAGCAGGGTGTTCGGGTGTTCATGCTCAGTCCGCATGGGCGAATGAGCCCCTTCCAGCAGGCCCAAATGTTCAGCCTGATGGACCAGAACATCCACAACATTGCCGTTGAAGGGGTGTTCGACGATTGCCAGGACATCGTCAAGGCCGTCAGCAACGACCTGGACTTCAAGCGCCGGTACAAGATCGGCACGGTCAACTCGATCAACTGGGCCCGCCTGCTGGCGCAGGTGGTGTACTACTTCGCCGGCTACTTCTACGCGACCCAATCGAACGAGGAAAAGATCAGTTTCTGCGTGCCCTCAGGCAACTTCGGCAACGTCTGTGCGGGCCATGTTGCGCGGCAGATGGGGCTGCCCATCGACCGCCTGATCGTGGCGACCAACGAGAACGATGTTCTTGACGAGTTCTTTCGCACCGGTACCTACCGCGTGCGGGGCAGTGCCGACACCTACGAGACCTCCAGCCCGTCGATGGACATTTCCAAGGCGAGTAACTTCGAGCGTTTTGTGTTCGACCTGCTTGAGCGCGATGCGAAGCGGACGAAACAGCTGTTCGAAGAGGCGCTGCGTCTGCATGGCCGGTTTGAACTGGGAGACGATCCCCTGTTCCCGCGTGCCGCTGGCCGCTACGGGTTCTCCAGTGGCCGCAGCAGCCACGCCGACCGGCTGTCCACCATCAGGTCCACCTTCGAACGGCAGGGTGTGGTCATCGACACCCACACTGCCGATGGAGTGAAGGTGGCGCGCGAGCTGCGCCGATCTGGGGAGACGGTGGTTGTGCTGGAGACGGCTCTCCCGAAATTCGAGGGCATCGAGAACCGGCCCAAGCGCGTGCGTGTGATGTCTGCCGATACGGTGGCCGTCAAGCGCTACATCGCCGAGCATTGTCCGGCGGCCTGATCGGCGCGAGGTGGGCATGAAGGTGGTGGGCTTTGCCGGATATGCAGGGGCGGGGAAGACGACCCTGGTCGAAGGCGTGATTGCGGCACTGCGCTTGCGCGGGCTGAGGGTGTCCGTCATCAAGCACGTGGACCAAGATTTCGACATCGATCGCCCCGGAAAGGACACCTGGCGCCACCGCGAAGCCGGTGCCTACGAGGTGCTGGCCGCTTCCAGCTGGCGCATGGCGCTGGTTCGCACATTCGAGCAACCACAGTCGCTGTCTCCTCACGATCTGATGGGGGCGCTTCACCCGGGCGTGGACTGGGTGCTGGTGGAAGGTTTCAAGGAAAGCAACCTGATCAAGGTGGAAGTGTGGAGGCCGGACACCGGCACGCAGGCCCGCTACCCGGACGACGCCTTCATTGCTGCCATCGCCACGGATGCCCCGGATCGGTTGCCCGAGGCGACCCTGAGGCCCGTGCTGGATCTGAATGCGCCGGCTCAGGTGGCCGAATGGCTGATCGACAATGGTGATCGGTTTGAATACGATCCGCAAGCCTACCGTTGAGCCGGACGCCAGACGCAGCATGACAGGACAGCACGCCATGAGCGCATCCCACCCCGCACACCGAACGCCGCTGATGTCACTGGATCGGGCACTGTCAGACCTGATGGCGCGGGTGACGCCCCTGAGCGAAACCGAGACCATCGCGCTGGTGGATGCTGATCGGCGCGTACTGGCGGAAGACCTGGTGTCGCAGCTGCAGGTCCCTCCCCATGACAACTCGTCCATGGATGGCTATGCGGTGCGCGCGGCCGATGTGACGGCTGCGGGTGTGGTGCTACCGGTCTCGCAGCGCATTGCCGCGGGGCACGTTGGGGTGGCGCTCGAACCCGGTACCTGTGCACGCATCTTCACCGGTGCACCGATGCCAGCCGGTGCCGATGCCGTGGTCATGCAAGAGGACACGCGAGAGGTGGGAGGCAATCTCCATGGCATTCATGTCGACGTTGTCCCGAAGCCTGGTCAATGGGTCCGTCGCGCCGGGGAAGACGTCAGACGGGGTTCCGTCGTTGTAGGCCGCGGCACGCGACTTTCGGCGGCATCGATCGGGTTGGCGGCTGGCATTGGCCGGGCTCGTGTGTCGGTTCGGGTGCAGCCGCGGGTGGCCCTGTTTTCGACCGGGGACGAACTGGTGATGCCGGGCGAGGTGGCACCGAGCGACATGCCGCCCGGTGCCATCTACAACTCCAACCGTTTTTTCCTGCGGGTGCTGATGCAGCGGCTGGGATGCGAGGTCAGTGACCTGGGCATCGTGCCCGACCGGCGAGACGCCACCATCGCCGCCCTGAAAACGGCCGCCGACCACCACGACCTCATCCTCACCAGTGGCGGTGTATCGGTTGGCGAGGAAGACCACATCAAACCGGCGGTCCAGCAACTGGGTAGCCTGGACCTCTGGCAAATCGCCATGAAGCCTGGAAAGCCCTTTGCCTATGGCGTGGTTCGACGCGATGCCGGGGCGGGTCCGGCTTCAGCTCAGACCTGTCATTTCATCGGGCTGCCCGGCAATCCGGTATCCAGTTTTGTGACCTTCCTGCTGCTGGTCCGACCCTTCCTGCTCAGGCTGCAGGGCGCCGTGGGACCGGGCTGTGATCGCCTGCCGCGCGCGTACCGGATGCGGGCTGATTTCGATCTGCCTCGTGCCGACAAGCGCCGGGAGTTCCTGCGTGTGCGCCGCAACGACCAGGGCGGGCTGGACCTGTTTCCCAACCAGAGCTCGGGTGTGCTCACATCGGCCAGTTGGGCCGATGGTCTGGTGGACAACCCCGCCGGCACGTCCGTCGCCCGTGGCGACCTGGTCGACTACATCGCGTTTTCGGACTTGTTGCCATGAAGATCCATCTGCGTTACTTTGCTTCCATCCGTGAGACCATCGGCACCGGCAGCGAGCCTGTGGACACCGCCTCGGACACCCTCGCAGGGCTGCGGGATGAACTGATTGCACGGGGCGGCGCCTATGCGGACGCCCTGGCCCGCGGACGCGCGGTCCGGGTTTCACTCAACCAGACCATGACAGACGAGTCCGCCCCTCTGGTGGATGGGGCCGAGGTGGCGTTCTTTCCGCCAGTGACCGGGGGCTGAAGATGGGCGAGCGGGTCAGCATCCAGCGCGAAGACTTCGATCTGTCATCAGAGGTGGCGCGTCTGCGGGCCGACCACAGGGGCATCGGTGCGGTCTGCTCCTTTGTGGGAACGGTGCGGGACCGCAACGACGGCCAGAGCGTCAGCAGCATGGAGCTTGAGCACTACCCCGGGATGACGGAAAAGGCCATTGAACAGATGATCGACGAGGCGTTCAAGCGCTTCGACATCCTGGGCGCCCGGGTCATCCATCGTGTTGGTCTGCTGTTGCCGCTGGACCAGATCGTGCTGGTGGTGGTGACTTCGGCCCACCGGGGCGAGAGTTTCCGGGCCTGCGAGTTTCTGATGGACTACCTGAAAACCCAGGCTCCCTTCTGGAAGAAGGAGCAGACCCCCGAAGGGGCACGCTGGGTCGACGCCCGGGTCAGCGACGACGATGCGCTGGCCAGGTGGGGTATCGCGTCGAACAACGCCTGAGGCGGCCACACAGGTGTCGATGCCGCTGACCTGCACCGACATCGAAACCATCGAGCGCGCCACGCTGTCGGCGGTGGCCCCCGAACGGATGGAGTTCCTTGATCACTGGCTGCTGCCCATGGACTCAGGCACGGTCGGACGAGCGCACAGCGCCGTTCCCCTGCACCACCGAGCTCACGACCCGGCTCTGATCGGAAACATTGCTCGCCGGTACCGTCGAGCGGGTCTGAAGCCCGTGTTCCGCTTGCCGGATGTGCCGGCGTTCGCAGCCTGGTGGCCCGAACTCGCGGTCCGGGGTTTTCGGCGCGAGCAACCCACCCTGACCCAGACCGGTGATCTGGAGGGTCTGCTGGCTCTGGCGCCGCACGCAGACGGGGTGTCGCTGGACCTGCGACCGGACGACGGCTGGATGGCCATGTTCCTCGGCGAGGGGCTGGATCCGGTGGACGGTGCAAGCCGCTCACGGTCGCTGTCCCGTGCCGATGGGATGGTGTTCGTGAGCCTGCGGGAGGGCGGGGTGACGCTGGCTTGTGGTGCCGCTTGTTTTGCCGGGGGCTGGCTGAGCATGCACGGTTTGCGTACGGCTGCCCGCCAGCGGGGCAGGGGACTGGCTGGCAGGATGATCCGCGCGATGGCTTTGGAGGCGCAGCGGCGTGGCCTTACCCGCGCCTTTCTCCAGGTCGATTCCACCAATCAACCCGCGTTGGCACTGTATCGCCGGGCCGGTATGTCCACGGCCTGGTCCTACGCTTACTGGAGGACCGGAGAGTCACCGGGCCCAAGCGCTGCTCAGGTTGCGGCCCAGTTGACGCGCGTCAACGACGTGTGACCCCAACCGTCGCAAGGTCTTGAAATGGGCCCGGTCAGCGCCACATGCCCACCAGTTCAAGCACTCCGGAGCATCACCCCATGCGTCTCGACAAACTCACTACCAAGTTCCAGGAAGCCCTCGGCGAAGCCCAGAGCCTGGCCCTCGGCAAAGACAATGCCTACATCGAACCTGCCCACCTCCTGCTGGCCATGCTGCGCCAGGCCGACGGGCCCAAGTCGTTGCTGCAGCGCGCGGGCGTCAACGTCCCGGGCCTGACCAAGGCCGCCGAGGAGGCGGTGAACCGCCTGCCCGAAGTGCAGGGTCAGGATCAGGTCCAGCCTGGCCCTGACCTGATCAAGCTGCTGCAGGCGACCGAGAAGGAAGCCATCAAGCGCGGCGATGCCTTCATCGCCAGCGAGCTGTTCCTGCTCGCCGTGGCTGACCAGAAGGGTGAGATCGGCCGCATCGCCAACGAAAACGGTCTGTCGCGCAAGAGCCTGGAAGCGGCCATCGAGGCGGTGCGCGGTGGCCAGAAGATGGATTCACCCGAGGGCGAGAGCCAGCGCGAGGCGCTCAAGAAGTACACCCTGGACCTGACCGAACGTGCCCGCCAGGGCAAGCTGGACCCGGTGATCGGCCGCGACGACGAGATCCGCCGCGCCATCCAGGTGCTGCAGCGCCGCAGCAAGAACAACCCGGTGCTGATCGGCGAGCCGGGCGTGGGCAAGACGGCGATCGTCGAAGGTCTGGCGCAGCGCATCGTCAATGGCGAGGTGCCCGAGACCCTGCGCGAGAAGCGCGTGCTGGTGCTGGACATGGCCGGCCTGCTGGCCGGTGCCAAGTACCGCGGCGAGTTCGAGGAGCGCCTGAAGTCGGTGCTCAAGGAAGTGGCGCAGGACGAGGGCCGCATCATCCTGTTCATCGATGAAATCCACACCATGGTGGGCGCCGGCAAGGCCGAGGGCGCCATCGACGCCGGCAACATGCTCAAGCCCGCGCTGGCGCGTGGCGAGCTGCACTGTATCGGCGCGACCACACTGGACGAGTACCGCAAGTACATCGAGAAGGACGCCGCGCTGGAGCGCCGCTTCCAGAAGGTGCTGGTCGACGAGCCGACGGTGGAACAGACCATCGCCATCCTGCGTGGCCTGCAGGAGAAGTACGAGGTGCACCATGGTGTGGACATCACCGATCCGGCCATCGTCGCCGCGGCCGAACTGAGCCACCGCTACATCACCGACCGGTTCCTGCCCGACAAGGCGATCGACTTGATCGACGAGGCGGCGGCCAAGATCAAGATCGAGATCGACTCCAAGCCCGAGGTCATGGACAAGCTCGACCGCCGGCTGATCCAGCTCAAGATCGAGCGCGAGGCGATCAAGAAGGAGACCGACGAGGCCTCGCAGAAGCGCCTGGCGCTGATCGAGGACGAAATCGTCGAGTTGCAGAAGGAAGCGGCGGACTTGGAAGAGATCTGGAAGTCCGAAAAGGCCCAGGCCCAGGGCAGCGCCCACGTGCGCGAGGAGATCGAGCGCGTCAAGCTGCAGATCGAGGAACTCAAGCGCAAGGGCGACTTCAACAAGGTGGCCGAGCTGCAGTACGGCAAGCTGCCCGAACTGGAAAAGCAGCTCAAGGAGGCGCAGGCGCAGGAAGCCGGCAAGGGCGAGGGCAAGGCCCGCCAGTTGCTGCGCACCCAGGTCGGCGCGGAAGAGATCGCCGAGGTGGTCAGCCGCGCCACCGGTATCCCGGTGTCCAAGATGATGCAGGGCGAGCGCGACAAGCTGCTGCAGATGGAAACCAAGCTGCACGAGCGCGTGGTGGGCCAGGACGAGGCCATCGGCGCGGTGGCCAACGCCATCCGCCGCTCGCGCTCGGGCCTGTCCGACCCGAACCGGCCCACGGGCTCGTTCCTGTTCCTCGGCCCCACCGGCGTGGGCAAGACCGAGCTGTGCAAGGCGCTGGCGGGCTTCCTGTTCGACAGCGAGGACCACCTGGTGCGCATCGACATGAGCGAGTTCATGGAGAAGCATTCGGTGGCCCGCCTGATCGGCGCGCCGCCCGGCTACGTGGGCTACGAGGAGGGCGGTTACCTGACCGAGGCCGTGCGCCGCAAGCCCTACAGCGTGCTGCTGCTCGACGAGGTGGAAAAGGCCCACCCGGATGTGTTCAACGTGCTGCTGCAGGTGCTGGACGACGGCCGCCTGACCGATGGCCAGGGCCGCACCGTGGACTTCAAGAACACGGTCATCGTGATGACCAGCAACATCGGCTCGCACCTGATCCAGTCCATGGTGGGCGAGGGCTACGACGAGGTGAAGGAAGCGGTGTGGGGGGAACTCAAGAACCACTTCCGGCCCGAGTTCCTCAACCGCATCGACGAGACGGTGGTCTTCCACGCGCTCGACGCTGCGCACATCGAGTCGATTGCCGGCATCCAGCTCAAGGCACTGCAGGCCCGCCTGCAGAAGATGGACCTGCGGCTGGACGTGGCACCGGCCGCGCTGGGCGAACTGGCCAAGGTCGGTTTCGACCCGGTGTTCGGTGCCCGGCCGCTCAAGCGCGCGATCCAGCAGCGCATCGAGAACCCGCTCTCGAAGCTGCTGCTGGAGGGCAGGTACCCGCCCAAATCGGTGATCCCGGTGGGGGTGGACCCGGTGCGCAACCCCGGGGTCTTCGAGTTCGGGGATGCACAGCCGATGGCCTGACCGGGGACGAAGAGGTACTGGTGTGGTGTCTCTACTGCAAGGTCTTGCCTGCGAATAGCATTGAGGCATGACGTCCACAGCCCCTTCGCTCTCCTCCCTTTTCCAAGCCCAGTTCGAGGCCAGCCGCGAGCAGCCCGTGGTGCCTTTGGCGCTGCGGCGCGACCGTGTACGTCGCGTGCGTGCCTTGATCGACACACACGGATCGGCCCTGGCCGAGGCGGTCCAGGCCGATTTCGGTGTCAGGGCGCCCCAGCTCACCGAAGTGGCCGACCTGTTCGTGCTTCGTGCCCTGATGTCCCAGCTGGACAGTCACCTTCCGCGCTGGATGAAGCCCGCCCGGGTTCGCACACCGATCTACCTCTGGCCAGCCCGAGGCCGTCTGCTGCGCCAGCCACTCGGGGTGGTGGGCGTGATTTCGCCGTGGAACTACCCACTGCAACTGGCCCTCGGTCCGGCCGTGACGGCGATGGCCGCTGGCAACCGGGTCATGCTCAAACCCAGTGAGCTGACGCCCTGCACGTCGGCCCTGACGGCCCGGCTGGTGAGCGAGCGCTTCGATCCGACGGAATTCTGCGTGGTTCAGGGTGACGCCCACGTGGCTGCTGAATTTGCAGGGTTGCCGTTTGACCACCTGTTTTTCACCGGCTCGACCGCGGTCGGGCGCAAGGTGGCTGAAGCCGCGGCCCGCAACCTCACGCCCACCACACTGGAGCTCGGTGGAAAGTCGCCATGCATCGTCGATGCATCGGCCGATCTGGATGACGTGGTGGTCAAGATCGTGCACGGCAAGCTGCTCAATGCGGGGCAGACCTGCATTGCCCCCGATTACCTGCTGCTGCCGCGAGGTCGCGAAGCCGAATTCGAGCGGGCCTGGCAATCTGCTGTGAACCGTCTGTTTCCCCGGCTGGAAGGCAACTCGGACTACGCAGCCATCGTCAGCGATCGGCACCTGGCCCGCCTGCAATCCTTGGTTCACGAGGCCGCCGATGCCGGCGCCCGTGTGGTCGAGGCATCGGACGCGGCTGCCCGGCCAGGCCAGACCACGCGGCAGATGCGCCCCGTGCTGGTCTTCAACCCGCCGTCAGACGGGCGCCTCATGCGAGAGGAGATCTTCGGCCCGGTGTTGCCGATCCTGCCCTGCGACTCGGTCGAGGAGGCGGTCCGGTTCATCAACAGCCGGCCCAGGCCATTGGCCCTGTACTGGTTTGGACACAACAGATCCGCCTGCGACCAGCTGCTGGAGAACACGCTCAGCGGCGGGGTGACCGTCAATGACACGCTGATGCACATTGCCCACGAAGGTCTTCCGTTTGGCGGTGTGGGCGAGAGTGGCTGGGGTGC
>JALOSN010000460.1 GCA_025458415.1 Hydrogenophaga sp. | reverse complement strand
GGTGTGATGCCGTTTACCGGTGAGCTTCCGACGTAGGGAAACACGTCGTTTTCCAGGCGCGCAATGACCTTCTCCGAATAGCCCTTCGCCCAGCCGCCTCGACGGACCGCGAACCACTCGCGGCCCACGTCTTCGAACGAGTTGATGGGCGGCAGGCCTTGTTGCTGCCGCTTCTCAGCCTCGATGGCCTTGGCGTGCACGACGCGCTGTGCCTTGCGCTCCTGGCTCGGGTCCTGGCCGTCGGCCACCTTCTCACGCGCTGCATCGGCCTTGCGCCGCGCGATCGCCAGCGTCGTGGAGGGGTAGGTGCCGAGCGAGAGCGTCTTGCGCCGCCCTTCGAACGTGTAGTCCAGCCGCCAGCCGTGCGCGCCCCCCTTTACGAAGAGCAGCAGGTACAGGCCGTCACCGTCCGTCAGCCGCTTTCGCGGATCACCGCTGCGCACGGCCTTGATGGTGGTGTCTGAGGGAATGAGGTAGCGGGCCATGGCAGTAACTTTCTGGCCCGAAACAGCGATCAGGCCGGTTACTGCGGAAGTTACTGCGCAAGGGGGAAGAACTCAAGGAATTTCCCGAGACCCCCTGGGACAAGAAAAAAGCCCTTGAGCGTTGATTCTCAAGGGCTTTTAGGATTTTCTGGGACGTCTTGGGACGCCTCATGGTGGCCTGGGGCGGAATCGAACCACCGACACGCGGATTTTCAATCCGCTGCTCTACCAACTGAGCTACCGGGCCAAGAGAACGAGATTATAGCAGCTTCCGGAGCGGCCCCGCCTCAGAGGCTGTGGCCATTGCGTTTGCTGCGGGCCAGGTCCACACCCAGCTGCTTGAGCTTGCGGTAGAGGTGTGTGCGCTCCAGGCCGGTCTTCTCGGCCACCCGGGTCATGGAGCCGGATTCCTTGGCGAGGTGGTACTCGAAATAGGCTTTTTCGAACTCGTCCCGCGTCTCGCGAAGCGGCCCGTCGAGATTGAAGCTCTGGTGCGACTGCGGACCGATGTCCAGCACCGGCTCGGGCAGGCTGCCACCGGTCATGGCCACCTCGACCGTCAGGTCGGGGCTGACCGGCACACGGCTGGGAGCCACCGAGCCACCCTCCCTGGGCAAGGCCTTGTTGAGCCCATGATCCACCGCCTTGAGCAGTTTCTGCAGCGTGATCGGCTTTTCGAGGAAGGCGGTGGCTCCGATGCGGGTGGCCTCAACCGCGGTGTCGATGGTGGCGTGGCCGCTCATCATGATGACCGGCATGGTCAGCAACCCGGTACTCGACCACTCCTTGAGCAAGGTCACGCCATCGGTGTCCGGCATCCAGATGTCCAGCAGCACCAGGTCGGGCCGGAACTGGGAACGGGCCGATCGTGCCTGGGCCGCGTTTTCGGCCAGTTCGACCGTGTGGCCTTCGTCGTTCAGGATTTCGGACAGCAGGTCGCGTATGCCCAGTTCGTCGTCTACCACCAGTATGGTTGCCATGGTCTTGTCTTTGTCCCTCGGGGCCGTGTTGTCAATTCGCAACTGCGAATGATAACGACACTTGCGCCCCCGCCACGTTGCCGTCGATCAAGCGGTTGGCAATGTCGACCCTACCTCCATGCTCGTCCATGATCTTCTTGACCACCGCCAGGCCCAGACCGGTGCCCTTGGGCTTGCTGGTGACGTAGGGTTCGAACGCCCGCTTGAGAATGGGTTCGGAGAAGCCCGGTCCCTGGTCGATCACGCTCAGGCGGACCCAGCGTCCGCTGTCGCTCAGGCGGGTGCGCAGCAGCACTTCGGCTCCAGCCTGTCCCGCCATGGCATCCTGGGCGTTCTGGATCAGGTTGTGCAGGATCTGGCGCACCTGCTGCGGGTCGGCCATGACCGGCGGGCAGTCGTCCGAGAGGTCACGCCGCACCGGGATGCTGGCGTTTTCGTAGAGGCCCAGGATGTCCCGCAACAGGACGTTGAGATCCAGCGGCGCCAGCTGGGCTGCCGGCAACCGGGCATAGTCACGGAACTCGTTGACCAGCCGCTTCATGGCCTCGACCTGGTCGACAATGGTGCGCACCGACTTGTCCAGCACCGCTTTTTCGGGCGCAGCCACCTTGCCATCGAGCTTCATGGCCAGGCGCTCGGCCGACAGCTGGATCGGGGTCAGCGGGTTCTTGATCTCGTGGGCCAGCCGGCGCGCCACCTCGCCCCAGGCCTGGGCGCGTTGGGCCGAGACCATGTCCGACACGTCGTCGAACACCAGCAGGCGGGCCTGGTTGGGCAGCAGCGCTCCCCGTGCAATCAGCGTGATGCCCTGCTCAAAGGGCCCGTTGGCGGCACCGCCGTCCAGCTCGAAGGACTGCTGCCAGTGGCCGCCATCCTGCGGGTTCTGGTCGGCCACAAAACGCTCGAACTGGGACTGGACGCCCTGCGCAAAGGTCTCCAGCCCCGGCACGACCGACAGGGGCTGTCCCAGGTGCTGGGCGATGGGGCGGCGCAGCACGCGGGTGGCGCCCGGATTGACGCTGAGCATGCGCCCGGCGGCATCGAGCACCACCACACCGGCGGTCAGGTTGTCCAGGATGGTCTGCAGGTTGTCGCGCGC
>JALOSN010000039.1 GCA_025458415.1 Hydrogenophaga sp. | reverse complement strand
CCAGCAGGCGCGAAAAGCCTTCGCGCCGCGCCGTGTCTTCCACCAGCTGCAGCACACCGCCGGCCAGGCTGGCTTCATGCATGGGTCGTCTCCATGCCGCTATCGTGCCCGATCCGGGCATCGATGTGAAACGGTACACAAGGGTCGAATGCGGCCATCAGCAGGTGGACCCGGGCGCTCAGGTCGTGCAGCCCGACCGGCAAGCGGGACAGGGTCTGGGCCACCAGTCCCTCGGGGTGAAAATTCCACTCGGTCGGTGCCAGCACCTGGCACGACATCACGCGCAACGGCTCACCGGCGACGGGCGACTGCAGCGCCACCTGGTGAATCAGCAGGCCACGGGCCATCTCGACCCAGGCCACGCCCTGCCGTGGACCCACATTCAGCGCGCCCCACGACAGCCAGCCCGCCCCCCCTTCGCCCGGCACATCGGGCAGGCACAGCCGCACCAGCTCGGCCAGCCGGCTGCCGAGCAGCGACCACGTGCTCCAGGGTTGGGGTGGTTCGGACAGGTGATGACGCGTCCATGGACCTGTGCAGGCCGGTCCGCCCTGCCAACCCGGCCGTCGCGAGAACGCCTCGTGTTCCGCCATGGCCTGCCCCAGTTCACGGAGGTGGGTGACCTGGGCCTGCGGCCGCAATGACCGCTGCCTGACTTCGGGCAGGTCCAGTTCGGCTGCCCGGGCCAGTCGCAACAGACGGGGCAGCCAACCGGTGTGACGGCGGCTCCAGTCGTCGAGCCAGTCCGCACCACAGGCTTGCCAGGCTCGCAACCAGGTGGCGGGTGCCATCTGCAGGACCTCCTCGTGCAACCACTGCCGCACGGCTGGCCAGGGCGTGGCCTCACCGGATCCGCTGAGCAATGGGCAGGTCCGCAGGCAGGCCATGGCCTGTGCCGGAATGCCGCTCTGCGCCACCAACGGCTCCAGCAGCCGGGGCCAGTCCAATGCCATGCGCCGGACATGCTCGCGCGCGGTTTCCAGCTGCAGCACGGTGGCCACATCCACCGTTCCCGAGTGCCAGCCCGGATCGGCGGCCTGCAACGCCAGCCGGCTCGCCATGCGGTGCGATTCGCCACACAGGCTGTAGATACCCGCCAGCAGTCCCGGCAATTGCTGGGCCGGCCGGCCCGGCGCCATGCGCGCGGCCCAGGCCCGGCGGCTGCTGCGCAGCCCATGGGGCATGGCCCGACCTGGCGCCAGCCAGATTGCACCGGCCAGATCGTTCATGAGGACCTGCCCGGTGTCGGCCCCGGGCGTCCGAGCAGGAAGGCCCGCCGGGGCGGCATCGCCGGATCGGGAACGGGCGGCGCAGCGGGCTCCGCCCGGGCCGCGGGGGTCAGGGCGGTCATCACCGCGTACGCTGTCTCGCGCGCCTGCGATTGATGTGCAAACGCGTTCATGGGCGAGAACAGGGCGCAGGCCTCATGGAAACCCACATCCGGATCGTGAGCGCCGATGAACTCGAATCGTTCGGTGCCGAAGACATGCACGCGCTTGCGGCCCACGCGTCCACCATGGCCTTCGACCGCCATCGGCAGGCGCAGCAGGCTCATGAACCAGGGTGTGATGAGCACGCCCTCGGCCACCGATGCGCCACGGCCATCCTGACCTTCGGGCACACGAAAACCCACGGCCTCCACCGCGAGGGCCGGGTTCAGAATGGGGATGCCCTGCATGCGCTCGGTCTGCACCAGGCGGTAGAAGGCAAGCAGTGCAGCGACGCGGTGTTCCATGGCCTCAGTCGGGCAGAAGGAGAAACTGCTCGGCATCGCAGTCGCAGTTCGGGCAACGCCAGTGCGGCGGCAGGTCGGCAAAGGGCGTGCCGGGCGGGATCTGCCACTGCGGGTCGCCCAGCGCCGGGTCAAACACCCACCAGCAGATCTTGCACTCCAGCCGTGAACCGGGCTTGAGCACGTCCCGGTTGCCCAGGTAAGAACCTTCGAAGCCCTTCGGGCACTCAGCGCTCATGCGATCCGGCGCCGGGCCGCCCCAAGCCGGATCAGTCCCCTCGGGGGGCATCGACCCGCGCAGCGGGGAACCGTGGGGGCTCATGCGGACTCCAGGTAGCCGAGAACATCGGCCAGCCGGTCGTGCGAATCACGCAGATCTTCCGGCGCCGCCATCGCCACCTCGGGCATGTCGACCACCTCGACGGTGTTGAGGATCACCTTGTCCATCGAGTTGTAGTACACGACACGCCAGCAGTTCGGATGCCGGGTGTTGGTGATGCGGCAGTTGCCATACCCGCGCGAGAGCAGCAGCACGCGACCGGTGCCCAGCTGGTGATCGAGAAAGGCGATGTCCTCGGGCGTGACGGGCAGCAGCGTGAGGTTGACCACATGGGGCGGCTGGCCCGGCTGCCAGCGCGTGATCTGGTCGCGGAGCTCCTCGACCAGCAGCGGCGCGTTCTGCACGTTGGGCGGCAGCGGGCCACGCCAGGGTCGGTAGGCGAACTGACCGTCCTCCGCCGCGGTGACGCGCAGCGCCAAGGGCACGGGGCCGACCTCGATGGCGTCGTCCACCACCGCACCTTTGCTGAAGCCCATGATGCGCCAGACCCCGGCGAACACCGATTCCTGTACATGCCACTCCTCCACAGCGCCCCCGGTGCGCAGCAGTGCGCTGGCCTCGCCCTCGGCCAGCACCTGGTTGATGAGGCTCCGGTCCTCGACCGGCAGATCCAGCAGGCTGACCTGACCACCCGGTCCGCCTTCGGCTGCCTTGGCCAGCAGGTCCAGCACGTAACGGAGAACCGCGCGCGCCTTGGTGCGGCCGGTGATCGCCTCGGGCTCGGGCAGAACAGGCGGCCGGTAGGTGTCCATGTCCTTGGGCATGGACACATAGTCCAGTGTCTCGTCTTCGGACTGCGTGCCGGGGCCCAGGGCCACCACGGGAATCGGGAAGGGTTTCATGGCGGTGCTCTCTTGCGGTTCAGTGGCAGCTGCTGCCGCCGGACTGGCTGACGACGGGGATACCGATGGTGGGCGGCCGTGAGGGTGGCATGGTCAGTGCGGCGGCGACACCGGCCAGGTAAACGTCCCAGTCCTGCATGCCGGCGATCGCGGTGACGTACTGACCGTTGCGGAAGAACAGCAGCGTGGGCCAGCGCTGAGAGCCGTAGCGACGCGCCACCGCGTCCTCGCTGTCGCGCGGCACCACCGCCACGGCGAATCGCTGGGGAAAGGCCTTCATCAGTTCGGGCAGCACCGCTGCCACGTCCACGCCCTCGGGAAAGCGCACCGGGTCGCCGGCCAGCAGCACGACGCGGTCGCCGCCACCGGCGGTCCAGTCGGCGACCGTGTTTTCGTCGACCCAGGCGGCGCCGAAATCGCGGGCCAGGCGCTGGACCAGGGGGGCGTGGGCTTCTGTGGTTTCGATCATGGTGTCTCCTGAAAATTCATGGCGCGATTCGCCGCCGGGCCGCCCCAAGGCGAATCAGCCCCCTCGGGGGGCAGCGACCCGTGCAACGGCGGAGCGTGGGGGCCAACGGTCGTCAGGGCGCGCATTTGTTCGGGACTCATCTGCGACGGCAGGGCGAAGTCGATGCCGCCCGAAAGGTCGGCGCCCTGCATGGCACCAAGCACCAGGTCCAGCGCGGCGTTCACCTCGGCCGCACGCGCAGCGTCGATGGACTCGCGCGCGTCGTCCAGAAAGACCAGCAACCAGTCACCGGGCGCCACGTCACCGACCAGCGCCGTGCTGATGCGGCGACGCTCGCCGCGGCCTTCGCACAGCGCAAAGCGGCCGTCGGCTTCGATCACCTGCATGGGGATGCCGATGCACATGGTTCAGGCTCCCTTGGGCATGAACCGCTCGTCGCCGATGCGGCAGGCTTCCTCGGCAGCGGGGCGTTGGGTTTCGTACGCGGTCAGGGCCAGCTCGTCCAGCGTCACGGCCTCGCGCGTTGCCAGCGGCGTGCGGCGTTCCACCGGCTGCGCGCCCCAGCGTTCAAGCTCGGCCACGCCCAGCGCCAGCGCCTCTTCCATCGCGGCCTTCACGACCGGGCGCAGGCTGCCGCCGTAATCCTCCAGCTCCTGTGGCTGGCAACCGATCAGCAGCACCTGCTGCGGGTACTTGCCCGTGAGCGTGGCCAGCGACAGCACCTCCTGGAACCCGGTCTGGTGCAGGCTCATCTTCTTGGCGCCCATGAAGCGCGGCACGGCGTCGTCGCGTACCTGCTTGAGCGTGCCGGGCTCCAGGCCGTAGTCGATGGCGTCGAAGATCAGCAGCGCGTCGGCCTCCTGCACATGCTGGATCAGGTACAGGCCCTGGGTGCCGCCGTCGATCAGCTGCACATGGTCGGCAAACTCCCAGCGGCGCTGCAACGCCTCGATGCAGCGCACACCGAAGCCTTCGTCGGCCCAGAGCAGGTTGCCGATGCCCAGCACCACGATGCGGGCTGGCAGGGTGTCACCCCTGGGGTGACAGGTGGATTCGGTCGGAATGGCGCTCATGGCAGGCAGACCTGTGTGAAATCAGCGGGTGGGAGCGGAAGGTGTCGCCGCCAAGGACAGCTGCTTCCAGGCGTGGAAGCTGTCCCAGGCGGCCTGCTGTGCGAGCCAGAAGCCGGCGTCGATGCCGAACTGGCGCGCACACCGGATGGCGGTATCGGGTGACATGGCGCGTTGGCCGTGCACCAGTTCGTGCAAGCGGCGGCGCGACAGACCCAGCAGCCGGGCCGCCTCGCTCTGGTTGAGCGCCAGCGGCGCCAGGCAGGTGCGCGCCAGCAGCCGCCCCGGGTGCAGCGGCGCACGCACCGGCACACCGCGCGGCGGAATGACCGACGCGATGGGGTGCTGACGAAGGGGTGCGGTGCGCGTCATGACAAGGAGACGATGTAGGAGCGAAGTGCCTGAATCAAGGGCGCCGAGGAACCGGCTTCGCCGGGCCTCCAGCGCCGCCCCCTGGGGGGTGACGCCGAAGGCGGCGCGGGGGGTTCAATCTTTGAACGTGCGACGACCGGAGATCATGGTCGAGACAATCGACTGGCGGCCCATGATGTCCTCGCGGATCGCGGCGTACACATGCAGCATGACGAAGACGACCATGGCCCACATGCCCAGGCGGTGCCAGGTGTGCACGTCCTGGCTCTGGCCGAACAGCGGGATCACCCAGCCGAACAGCGTGTCCTGCCACGAACCGGCGCCCGCGCCTTCGCTGTAGAGCGCAAAGCCAGTGACGATCATGAAGATCGACAGCATCAGGTAGCCACTGAACATGGCCAGCCGCGCCAGCGGGTTGTGGCCCACATACTGGTTCGGCTTGGGGATGATGAACAGGTACCACAGCAGCATCTTGAACACCTCGGCCCAGTAGGCTTTCTGGAACAACGGCACCCAGAACAGCTCACGCGCATGGTGG
The DNA here is from genome assembly GCA_025458415.1 of Hydrogenophaga sp. Taxonomy (GTDB): domain Bacteria; phylum Pseudomonadota; class Gammaproteobacteria; order Burkholderiales; family Burkholderiaceae_C; genus Hydrogenophaga. The sequence continues at coordinate 2,423 of JALOSN010000039.1, read as the reverse complement.
TTGCCCACCAGCGCCCAGTAGGCCCGGCCCAGCAGACCCACGGCCATGATGTAGCCGGCCGCGAAATGCGCAAAGCGGATGTACCCCATCAGGTAGTGGTCGCTGGCTTCGCCGGGCATGGTCGGCAGCGGCACCCCGATGAAGTAGCCAGTGACGCACAACACGGTGATGGCCAGGACGTTGACCCAGTGCCAGATACGCACCGGCGCTTCGTACACATAGACCGATTTGGTGGTCTGCCCGTGCGAGACCGCTTCGGTATCGATGCCGGTGACATCGGCCAGGCGTTGCCGGGCCAGTTCTTCTGCAGACAGGCTGGACATGGTGTTCTCCTGTGCGAAGGATGTGGCGATCAGGCGGCCAGCTGGCTGAACAGGTAGACGCCGGCCGCGCTCAGCGCCGTGCCCAGGCCACCCAGGGCCGCGACGCTGCGCCGGCCCAGCCAGCGCCGGATGGCCAGCCCCATGCCCACGCCGCCGATGTGCAGCGCAGCCGTGGTCAACAGGAAACCGACCGCGTAGCCGGCGAAGCCGCTCTCGGGCGTTTCCGAGCCGTGGGCCAGGCCGTGCAGCGACGCGGCGATGGCGATCAGGCCCAGGCCCCAACCCTGCCCCATCGCCGCAGGCATGGGCCGGGTCGCCACGATCAGCATCCCGCCGAACAGCACCACGCTGAGCGAGACGCCGTGCTCCAGGTAGGGCACGCTCACCCCGAGCATGCCCAGGGTGGCGCTGACGACGAGCGCCAGCAGAAACACCGCCGGCCCCTGCCAGGCCTTGTCACGCGGCAGGGCCGCGATCGACCAGACACCCACGGCCACCATGGCCAGCAGGTGGTCCAGTCCGAAGGGGTGCACCAGGCCTTCCATCAGGCTGTGGCTGCCGTGGCCGGTGTGCGCCTGAGCGGCGCCGGCCAGGCCGGCCAGCAGCGCGGCGGCGGTGGCACGGCGGATGGTGGTTGCTTGCATGGGTTTCTCCTCGTGTTTCCGTGGGTTCAGCGCACCGTGACTTTGGCCATTTCCCGGCCGTCCGGGCTCATCACATGGGTCGAGCAGGCCAGGCAAGGGTCGAAGCTGTGCAGGGTGCGCAGGATCTCCAGGGGCTGCTCCGGGTTGACCATGGGCGTGTTCATGAGCGAGGCCTCGAAGGCGCCGATCTGGCCCTTGTGGTCGCGTGGCGAACCGTTCCAGGTCGTCGGCACCACGCACTGGTAGTTCTCGATCTTGCCGTCCTTGATCTTGATCCAGTGCCCCAGCATGCCGCGCGGCGCGGCCACCGTGCCCACACCCTTGGCCTCCTTCGGCCAGGTCTTGGGATCCCACTTTTCCACGTTGGCGGTGGACGTGTCGCCGTTCTTGATGTTCTGCACCATCTGGCGAAAGTCGTCCATCATCATCTCGGCGCTGTACTGGCTCTCCAGCGCGCGGGCCAGGGTGCGGCCGATGGTGGTGGGCAGCAGCTGCTGGAGGGTGTAGCTGGTCTCCGGCAGACCCAGGGCCTTGGGGATGGCGCTGTTGATGGCCACGGCCGAAGCGTCGACCTGCTCCTTCACCCGCTGGCACCACTTGTTGCCCTGCAGGGCGTGGGCATAGCCCAGGATGTAGCGCGAGAGCGGACCGACCTCGACCGCGTGGCCACGCCAGCGCGGGCTCTTGATCCACGAGTACTTGGCCGACTCGTCCACCGCCTCGATCTTGGTGCGCGTGCCCTTGAAGTTCGGGCCCTCGGGCTGGTAGTTCGCCTCGGTCACGCCGTCCCAGGGGTGCAGGCCCTTGGTCTCGTCGGCGTACTGGTACCAGCTGTGGGTGACGAACTCCTGCACCTGCTCGGGGTCGCGCGGGTCGATCTCGTGGATCTTGCTCCAGTCACCGTTCAGGATCACGCCGCCGGGCAGCTGGTGCGTGCTGTGGTCGTAGGGTACTTTCTCGTAGGTGCCGTAGTCGGCCACGTTCAGCGCCGACAGGCCACCGCCGTAGAGCCAGCCGGCCTGCTTGTAGATCGTGCCGATGGCCAGCACGTCGGGGATGTAGACGTTGTTGTTGAAGTCGATCATCTCCCGGATGCGGGCCTCGACGAAGTTCAGCCGCTCCATGTTGATCGGGGCACCGGCCGCGGCCGACCATGTAGTTCGGGTGCGGGTTCTTGCCGCCGAAGATGGTGTGCACCTTGACCCATTCCTTCTGCAGGTCCAGGGCTTCGAGGTAGTGGGTCACGGCCATCAGGTTGGCCTCGGCCGGCAGCACATAGGCCTTGGAACCCCAGTAGCCGTTGGCGAACGGACCGAGCTGGCCGCTTTCGACGAACTTCTTCAGGCGGTTCTGCACATCGCGGAAGTAGCCGGGCGAGGACATCGGGTGCGAGGGCGACACGATGTGCTGCAGGTCGCTGGTCTTCTTGGGATCGGCGTTCAGCGCCGAGATCACG
>JALOSN010000038.1 GCA_025458415.1 Hydrogenophaga sp. | reverse complement strand
GTTGTCGAGCTGACCGGTCTTGGGCGAGGGATTCTTGTTGTTGTCCAGCAGCTTGCCGGTGGCGGCATCCAGGGTCCTGGCAAGGATCTTGGCGCGCCCATTGCCGGTCTTGATACCCAGATCCTCCAGCGAAACAGCGAGCGCCAGGAACTCACCAAGCGAATCCCAGCGCAGGTGGTTTTCTTCCACCAGCTGTTGCACGTGCTTGGGCGCCGAACCACCGGCACCGGTCTCGTACATGCCACCACCAGCCATCAGGGGCACGATGGACAGCATCTTGGCCGAAGTGCCCAGCTCCATGATGGGGAACAGGTCGGTCAGGTAGTCGCGCAGGATGTTGCCGGTCGCGCTGATGGTGTCCATGCCCCGGATGACACGCTCCAGCGTGTAGCGCATGGCACGCACCTGGCTCATGATCTGGATGTCCAGGCCCGCGGTGTTGTGCTCGTGCAGGTACATCTTGACCTTGGTGATCAGCTGGGCCTCGTGCGGGCGGTACTGGTCAAGCCAGAACACCACCGGCATGCCCGAGTTGCGCGAGCGGGTGACGGCCAGCTTGACCCAGTCCCGGATGGCGGCGTCCTTGACCTGGCACATGCGCCAGATGTCCCCCTCTTCCACGTTCTGGCTCATCAGCACCTCACCGGTGTTGATGTCGGTGATGTTGGCCACGCCGTCTTCGGGAATCTCGAAGGTCTTGTCGTGCGAGCCGTATTCCTCAGCCTGCTGGGCCATCAGGCCCACGTTGGGTACCGTGCCCATGGTGCGGGGATCGAACGCACCGTGCCACTTGCAGAAGTTGATCATCTCCTGGTAGATGCGGGCGAAGGTCGACTCCGGCATCACGGCCTTGACGTCCTTGAGGCGGCCGTTGGCGTCCCACATCTTGCCGCCGTTGCGGATCATGGCCGGCATCGAGGCGTCGACGATCACGTCGTTGGGCGAGTGGAAGTTGGTGATGCCTTTGGCCGAGTCCACCATGGCCAGTTCGGGGCGGTGCTCGTGGCAGGCGTGCAGGTCGCGCTTGATCTCGTCCTGCTTGGACTGCGGCAGCGACGCGATCTTGTTGTAGAGATCCACCATGCCATTGTTGACGTTGACACCCAGCTCCTTGAACAGCTCGCCGTGTTTCTCGAAGGCTTCCTTGTAGAAGATCTTCACGCAGTGGCCGAACACGATGGGGTGGGACACCTTCATCATCGTGGCCTTGACGTGCAGCGAGAACATGACGCCGGTCTTGCGCGCGTCCTCGATCTCCTTCTCGTAGAAGGCCAGCAGGGCTTTCTTGCTCATGAACATCGAGTCGATCACCTCGCGGTCCAGCAGCGACACCTTCTCCTTGAGCACGATGGTCTTGCCGCTCTTGGTGATCAGCTCCATTTTCACGTCACGCGCCTTGTCCAGCGTCATCGACTTTTCACCATGGTAGAAGTCGCCGGCGTGCATGTGCGAGACGTGCGAACGGGAGGCCTGGCTCCACTCGGCCATGCTGTGCGGGTTCTTGCGGGCGAACTCCTTGACGGCGCGCGGTGCGCGCCTGTCGGAGTTGCCCTCGCGCAGGACCGGGTTCACGGCGGAACCGGTGCATTTGGTGTAGCGCGACTTGATCGCCTTCTCTTCGTCGTTTTTCGGGTTCTCGGGGTAGTCGGGGATGTTGTAGCCCTTGGACTGCAGCTCCTTGATCGCCGCCACCAGCTGGGACACCGAGGCGCTGATGTTGGGCAGCTTGATGATGTTGGCTTCCGGGCGCAGGGTCAGCTTGCCCAGTTCGGTCAACGCGTCAGGGACCCGCTGCTCTTCGGTGAGGTACTCGGGAAACTGGGCCAGGATGCGACCAGCCACGGAAATGTCGGCGGTCGTGATGTTGACGCCAGCGGGAGCCGCAAAGGCGCGGACGATGGGCAGGAAGGAAGCGGTCGCCAACAAGGGCGCTTCGTCGGTGAGGGTGTAGACGATGGTGGAGGCGTTCTGGCTCATGTGATGGCTCCTGGTGTCGTTGTTGGGGCACGCCACGCCGGGGTGCATCCGGCGCAAACAATCCATGGTGCCGGATTTTGCTTTCAGTCCTCTGACCTTTTGTTCAAATTTTGAACTGATATCTCACATAACGAAAAGTCAGGACCATTTCCTCCAGTTTTTTTGCACCAGCCTGCTTGAAGCCCCCAAGCAAAAGGCCCGCCGGCATCACGCCAGCGGGCCTTGAGGCGGCCGAAGCGCCGGAGGTCAGCCGAAGTTTTTCTCGGCAAAAGACCAGTTCACCAGCTTGTCGAGGAAAGTCTCGACGAACTTGGGGCGCAGGTTGCGGTAGTCGATGTAGTAGGCATGCTCCCAGACATCCACCGTGAGCAGGGCGGTGTCACCCGTGGTCAGCGGCGTGCCGGCGGCACCCATGTTGACGATGTCCACCGATCCATCGGCCTTCTTCACCAGCCAGGTCCAGCCGGATCCGAAATTGCCCACAGCGGACTTGACGAAAGCCTCCTTGAAAGCGGCGTAGCTGCCCCATTTGGCGTTGATGGCCGCAGCCAGCGCACCGGAGGGCTCACCGCCCCCGTTGGGCTTCATGCAATTCCAGAAGAACGTGTGGTTCCAGATCTGGGCCGCGTTGTTGTAGATGCCGCCGCTGGACTTCTTGATGATGGACTCCAGGTCCATGGTTTCGAACTCGGTGCCCTTTTGCAGGTTGTTGAGGTTGACCACATAGGCATTGTGGTGCTTGCCGTGGTGGAACTCCAGGGTTTCGCGGCTGTAATGCGGAGCCAGGTCGTCAAGGCCGAAAGGCAGGGCGGGCAGGGTATGTTCCATGTGGGTTCCTCAGAATGCGGTGTTGTCGAAAAAGGATGAGGCACCAGCAAATGGCGCCGACCAGCAGGACATTGTAGGCACGGCCGAGCCACAACACAGGCGGGGTGGTCTTGATGGCGCCGGCAAGGTGCGGTCATTGGACTTTCACATCGAGTCGGCCATCGCTGAGGTGGGCCTGAAGGATTTGCCCTGGCGATGCCTGGGCCACCTGGGTCACCAGCTGGCCGTTCGGATCGGTCAGCAGCGCATAGCCTCGCTTGAGCACCAACTGCGGGTCCATCATGGCCAGGGCTGTGGCTGCCCGTTGCAATCGCTGGCCCTGCACCATCACGCCCCGCTGCACGGCTTGGGACATTGAAGCGCCCAATGTCTGCACACGAACCTGGCCATCCTGCAGCTGCTGCCTCGCACCAACCCGCAGACGATGGTCGATTTCCACCAGTTGCTGACTGGCAACGTGCAGGCGGGACGACGGCCGCCCCAGCCGTTGACCCAGCCAGTCCAGCCGCTGAGTCCGCCGGCCCAGTGCGTCATTGAGCGCGACCGACAGTCGCTCTGCGAGGTAGTCCAGCTCGCCCAGGCGCTGTTCACGCGAGGGCGAACACAACTCTGCCGCCGCCGTCGGTGTGGGCGCCCGGAGATCGGCAGCAAAGTCGCTCAAGGTGAAATCGGTCTCGTGACCGACCCCGCAGATGACCGGCATCGGAGCACGGGTGACCGCTCGAACCACCTGCTCGTCATTGAAGGCCCAGAGATCCTCCAGGGAACCACCCCCCCGTACCAACAGCAGCACGTCGATGTCGCCCTGGATCCGGTGCCGCTGGTACGCTGCTTCGAGCGCCAGCACCAACTCCTGGGGAGCGCCGGCACCTTGCACCGCCGCAGGGAAGAAAAGCACCGGCAGGTGAGGCACCCGTCTGGCCAGGGTCGTGACCACATCGCGCAAGGCCGCTGCGCCCAGGGAGGTCACCAGGCCCAGAGAGCGTGGCTGGCCAGGCAGCGCACGCTTGCGCTCCGCATCAAAAAGACCTTCTGCTTCCAGGCGCGCCTTCAGGCGCAGAAACTGTTCGAACAGACTGCCCTGACCGGCCACGCGCAGGGCATCGACGATCAGTTGCAGATCACCCCGGGGACCATAGACATCCAGACGGCCCCGAGCCTCCACCAGTTGGCCGTCCCTGGGCGCGAACGTCAGCTGGTCGGCTGATCTGCGGAACATGGCACAACGGACCTGTCCGCTGTCGTCCTTCAGCGAGAAGTAACAATGTCCGCTGGCTGCGCGCGAGAACCCCGACACTTCCCCGCGAACGGTGACCGGATTGAAGCGTGCAGCCAGGGTGTCGGCAACGGCGCGCATCAGCGGGCCAACAGCCCATACAGTCCGCGTCGGTTCAGCGTTTGGCTTCGGAAAGTCTTCCATCATCGGGCTCGCAGCACCAAACATGTCTACAGGTCGAATGGACACGCGACCCACACTGGGCAGCGGCAGGGGTCCTGCGCTGTGGCGGCACACTCTTCATTTGAAGCCGGAAACGCGTGCCTGTTTTTTGTTCATTCACACGAGGATCCAGCCATCCTGGGGGATTTTCGAATGCAAGGCCCGGTTTCCCACAGAGATATCCACAGAATCTGTGAATGATGGCGTGACCGTTCACCCGAAGAACGGCGCATGCTCTGCGCCATAATCCGGAGGTTTTCACCCGAGGGCGCCTTGTTGGCGCCGCCTGCCCGGAGACCCCTTTTGCTGTCCATCATACAAGCCGCCGGCTGGCCCATCTGGCCCCTGATCGCCTGCTCGATCATCGGCCTGGCCCTCATCATCGAGCGCTTCATCAGCCTCAAGACCGACCGGATCGTCCCGCCCAAGCTGCTCGACGAGGCCATCATGGTTTCCAAGAACGGCCTGCCGGCGCCGGAAGTGGTTTCCCAGCTGGAGCAGAACTCGGTGTTGGGCGAAGTACTGGCCAGCGGTTTTCGCACCTACCACCAGAACCCACGCGCCACCGAGGACGACCTGCGCTCCAATCTGGAGGGGGCTGGCCGCCATGCCGCCGCCAAGCTGCAACGCTACCTGGGGGCCCTGGCCACCATCGCCTCGGCGGCCCCGCTGCTGGGGCTGCTGGGAACCGTGATCGGCATGATCGAGATATTTGCCTCACAGGGCATGGACGGCGGCATGGGCACATCGGCTGGCGGAGGCGACCCGGTGCAACTGGCCAGAGGCATCTCGATTGCGCTGTACAACACCGCGTTCGGGCTGATGGTGGCCATACCGGCCCTCATTTTCTGGCGCTACTTCCGCGCTCGGGTGGACAGCTACCTGCTGGCCATGGAAGTGGCGGCCGAGCGGTTTGCACGCCACCTGATTTCGCACCGCCGGGCCTGACCGGCCCTGCTGCGTCGACCTCAAGACCGCATCCTCATGAACTTCAGACCTGGATCCCGCGAAGAACCGGAAATCAACCTGATCCCGTTCATCGACATCCTGCTCGTGGTACTCATCTTCCTGATGATGACCACGACCTACAGCAAGTTCACCGAGTTGCAGGTCAACCTGCCGGTGGCGGATGCCCAGGCTCCTCGTGACAAGCCCAAGGAGGTGGTGGTCTCCATCAGCAGTGACGGACGCTATGCACTGAATCAGCAGGTTCTGGAAGGCACCGGGGTCGATATGCTGACCCTGGCACTGGCGCAGGCCAGCCAGGACAGCCGTGACGTGGTGATCGTGATCAGTGCCGATGCGGCCGCTACCCACCAATCGGTCATCAACGTCATGGACGCAGCGCGTCGGGCCGGGTTGATTCAGATCACTTTCGCCACCCAGCAGGCTTCTAACCGGCGCTCGGGCGGCAACCGTCCCTGACCCCAACCGGATCATGAGCCAGACGCAGGCGCAGCGCCATGCCCGCTGGCAGGCCGAGGCCCAACAGCGCGGCTGGCCGGCGTGGCGCAGACGCCCGCTGGCGGCACTGTACGGGCTGGCGCTGCTGCTGCGACGCCTGCTCTACCGAATTGGCGTCCTCAGGAGCGAGCGCCTCCCGGTCCCTGTGGTCGTGATCGGGAATCTGGTGGTGGGTGGTGCAGGAAAGACACCCACGGTGCTGGCCCTGGTCAAACACTTCAGGCAGCGTGGATGGGAGCCTGGCGTGGTATCGCGTGGTCACGGCCGCCGCGGCAGCGAGGTGCTCGAGATCCATGCAGACACCCTGCCGTCACAGGGCGGCGACGAACCGGTGCTGATCCGCAGGCGGGCATCGGTTCCGGTCTTTGTGTGCAGGGATCGAGTCGCAGCCGCAATGGCCCTGCTCCGCGCCCATCCGCGCGTCAATCTGCTGCTGTGCGACGACGGTCTTCAGCACCTGGCATTGAAGCGGGATGTGGCGGTGGCGGTGTTCGACGAGCGCGGCATCGGCAACGGCTGGCTGCTGCCAGCCGGCCTGCTTCGAGAGCCATGGCCGCCGGGGCTGCTGTGCCGGATCCCTGATCTGGTCCTCCAACAGCACCGACTCGACCGTCAACCCATTCCTGTCCCCTTGCCGGCCGGCATACCGCGCTTTGCAGGACGTCGCTTGCTGGCCACGGATCTGGTCGGCCTGGACGGCCAACGCCTGCCGCTCAGCCAACTCGGCAGCCACCGCTTCACTGCAGTGGCCGGCATCGCGCAGCCGCAGGTCTTCTTCGACATGTTGCGCCGGCAAGGCGCGATGGCGGCCCATGAAATCGCACTGCCAGACCACGCGCCGCCAGAGACCTACGCGGCGCTGCTGAGCCAGTCGCTACCTGTGGTCTGCACCGAGAAAGACCTGTTCAAGCTGGCGGAATGCTGGAAAGCCGGTGATCCGCCGGTGTGGGCGGCTCCCCTGGAGCTGTTGCTGGATCAGGCTTTCTTCGACGCGCTGGATGAACGCCTGCCGGCTGTGCCCCAGTGAGCCCCTCCCGTTGGCCGTTGGTCAGCTGGACACTATGATCACGCCATGGAAACGAAACTGCTCGAACTGCTGGTCTGCCCTGTCACCAAGGGCCCGCTCATTTTCAACCGCGACAAGATGGAGTTGGTCTCTCGCAGCGCGCGCCTGGCCTATCCGGTGCGTGACGGCATTCCCATCCTGCTCGAGCACGAAGCGCGGACGCTGAGCGACGATGAGATCGAGCGGATCGGCCGCGCGACCTCTCCCGCCTGAGCGGTTCGCCATGGGCAGCGGGTCGTTTTGTGTCCTCATTCCGGCGCGGATGTCCTCGACACGCCTGCCGGACAAGCCATTGGCGGACATTGCAGGACTGCCCATGGTGGTGCACGTGGCGCGCCGCGCCGCCAGGAGCTCGGCACGTGCGGTCTGGGTGGCTGCGGACGATGCCCGCATCATCTCCGCCTGTGAAAGGCATGGAGTTCAGGCCTTGATGACCGACGCCCATCACCCCAGTGGCAGCGATCGCCTCGCCCAGGCCTGCGAGCAGTTGGGGCTTGACGGTGATGATGTGGTGGTGAATGTGCAGGGCGACGAACCCTTGATCGACCCATCGCTCATTGATGACGTGGCGAACCTGCTGCTGACGCGGACCGACTGCGTCATGGGTACCGCTGCCCACCCCATTCGCCTGCTCCGCTGCGACACGTCGGGATCTATGCCTACCGTGCCGGCTACCTGCGGCAATTCCCGACGCTGACACCCGCCCCCATGGAGCGGATCGAATCACTGGAACAACTGCGCGTGCTATGGCATGGCGGACGCATCGCTGTGCACCCGTGCAGGCAGGCTCCCGGGCCCGGCGTGGACACGCCGGACGACCTTGAGCGGGTTCGTGCACTGATGGGCAGCTTGCCTGGCCATTGAGTTACCGCTGCCAGATTGGCACGCTGATGCTGTAAGCCAGCGTCGGGGATCCCCATGCTATCCTTGAACGGATGCCTGAGGCGGCCGGCCTCGGGGCGAACACCGGAGACAAGTGTTCGCGCAATTGATATTCAAGCAATCCAAGGAAGACGATGAAACTGATTCTGTTGGGCGCCCCCGGTGCCGGCAAGGGAACGCAAGCCACCTTCAT
>JALOSN010000037.1 GCA_025458415.1 Hydrogenophaga sp. | reverse complement strand
GGCGCAGCGTCGTGAGGGGAGTTGGCATCGAAGGTCTCCGGACGGGGTCTTCAGGTGGATGCGGGTGATCAGGCCATGCCCTGGTGGCGCAGCAGCGCGTCAATCGACGGTTCACGGCCACGGAAGGCCTTGAAGGACTCCATGGCCGGGCGACTGCCACCCGCTTCCAGAATGGAACGACGATAACGCCGGCCGGTTTCCACATCCAGTGGTCCCCGACCAGTGTGCTCGCCGGCCTCCTCAAAGGCGGCGTAGGCGTCCGCCGACAGCACCTCGGCCCACTTGTAGCTGTAGTAGCCCGCCGAGTAGCCACCGGCAAAGATGTGGCTGAAGGTGTGAGACGTGCGGCTGTACTCAGGCGGAACAATCACGGCCACTTCTTCGCGAACCTGGCGCTGCAGGGCCAGAAGCGCTGCCTCGCTGGCAACCGCCTCGGACTGGCTGTGCAGCAGCATGTCGAACAGGGCAAACTCGACCTGTCTCAGGGTCTGCAGGCCGCTCTGGAAGTTGCGCGCTGCCAGCATCTTGTCATAGAGGTCGCGGGGCAGCGATTCGCCGGTGTCCACATGGGCGGTCATGTGCCTGAGCACGTCCCATTCCCAGCAGAAATTCTCCATGAACTGGCTGGGCAGCTCCACCGCATCCCATTCGACACCGCTGATGCCCGCCACATCGCGCTCGTTGACCTGGGTGAGCATGTGGTGAAGCCCGTGTCCGAACTCATGGAACAGCGTGATCACGTCGTCATGGGTCAGCAGTGCCGGCTTGCGCACGCCATCCACCTCGACCCCTTCAGCGAAGTTGCATACCAGGTGCGCCACCGGCGTCTGCAGTTGCCCGTTGTCAGGACGCATCCAGCGGCCACGCACGTCGTCCATCCAGGCGCCACCGCGCTTGCCTTTGCGTGCCCCGGGGTCAAGGTAGAACTGGCCGACCAGCTGGGGGCCGGAATCTGTGCTGCGCTCGATGCGGTAGAACTCGACGCCGGGATGCCAGACGGGCGCCCGGTCGGGGCGGATGGCCACCTCAAACAAGGTTTCAACGATCTGGAACAAGCCGGCCAGCACCTTGGGTGCGGTGAAGTAGGGCTTGACTTCCTGTTCGCTGAATGCGTAGCGCGCTTCCTTGAGCCGCTCGCCGATGTAGGGCCAGTCCCAGGGCTTCGGGTCGTCCAGGCCCAGCTCGCTGGCTGCAAACGCGCGCATGTCCGCCAGATCCTTGTCGGCATGGGGGCGCGCCTTGACCGCCAGATCGCGGAGGAAGGTCACGACCTGTTCCGGTGAGTCCGCCATCTTGGGCACGAGCGAGACGTCCGCGTAATGGCGGTAGCCGAGCAGTCGCGCTTCCTCATGCCTGAGCGAGAGCAGCTCGGTCATGATGGCCGCGTTGTCGAACTTCGCTGCTTCGCCTTCGGCCTGGCTGCTGGCCCGGGTGACGTAGGCCCTGTACATAAGCTGGCGCACGTCAGCATTGCGAGCAAACTGCATCACGGGCAGGTAGCAAGGCATTTTCAGCGTCAGCTTGTGTCCATCCCTGCCATCCGCCCTGGCCGCGGCTGCGGTGGACTGCAGGACATCTTCAGGGACGCCTTCCAGTTCGTCTCGAGACACGTACAGCACAAACGCATCGGTGGCATCCAGGGCGTTTTCACTGAATTTCTGCGCCAGTTCGGCCTGCCGCTCCTGGATGGCTGCAAACCGCTCCTTGGCTGCCCCTTGCAACTCGGCTCCGCCAAGCACGAACCCGCGCATGGCGTTGTGGTGGGCACGGCGTTGCTCATCGGTCAACCGTGCGATGTCCATGGCCTTGTACTTGGCGTACAGGCGCTCGTCAGCGCCCAGGCGGGTCCAGAACTCGGTGACCCTGGGCAGGGCCGCGTTGTAGGCGGCGCGCAGCTCAGGCGTGTCGGCCACGCTGTTGAGGTGGCTGACCGCGCCCCAGGCGCGTCCCAGGCGTTCGGTAGCGACATCGAGTCGGCTGGCCATGGCGCTCCAGTCGGCCGGAAAGGTGTCGGCGCACACCGCCTCGAGGGCTTCGCTGGCATCCGTCAGCAAGCGCTCCATCGCCGGTGCCACGGCATCGGGTGTGATGGCATCGAACCTGGGCAGGTCGACCGTGTCCAGAAGGGGGTTGTCCAGCGGGGGCAGCGAGAGGTCGTTCATGGGTGCTCAGATGGGTAAGGACGCTTCAAGTTCAAGCCTCGGGCTGCGATCGGCACCTAGACCGACTTCTTGACGCTCTTCTTGAGCACCCTGGCCCGCTTGACCTGACCACCGGGGGTCAGGCGCTGGTTGCCCAGCACGCGGACCACCTTGACCTCCGGTCGCTGCCCTCCGCGCTTGCTGAACTTGAGCACCTTGACATCGCGCGGGCCGGGTTTGCGTTCTTCGTCGACGGCCCGGACCTTTTCGGGCTGCGGACGCCAGAGCACCAGCAGCTTGCCGATGTGCTGGATGGGCGCGGCCTCCAGTTCATCGGCCAGGGTCTGCAGCATGGCCTCGCGAGCCTGGCGGTCGTCGCTGAGGACGCGCACCTTGATGAGACCGTGGGCTTTGAGGGCCGCATCGACTTCCTTGCGCACGGCAGGGGTCAGGCCGTCGGCGCCAATCATGACGACGGGGTCGAGGTGGTGGGCCTCGGCGCGATGCACCTTGCGCTGGGCGGGTGTGAGTGTGATCTGGGACATGGGACAATTATCGTTGACCAGGCGTATTCGCGCCCGGGGATCGCAGGTTTGCATACATGGGCATCAAGGTCAGGACGCAGTCCAAGAAGGTTGACAAGGCATGGCTCAACCAGCACGTCAACGACCCTTACGTACGCCTGGCGCAGAAAGAGGGCTATCGGGCGCGTGCGGCCTACAAGCTCAAGGAAATCGACGAGTCCCTGGGTCTGGTACGTCCTGGCCAGGCGATTGTCGACCTTGGCAGCACACCTGGCGCGTGGAGCCAGTACCTGCGGCGGCGCCTGGGCACGGACCCGGTCACCGGCCAGTTGAGGGGCCAGATCCTTGCTTTGGACATGCTGCCGATGGACCCCGTCGACGGGGTGCAGTTCATCCAGGGTGACTTTCGCGAACCGGCGGTGCTGCAAATGCTGGAGGATGTCCTGGCTGATCGGGGCCTCGCCCGGCTTGACCTGGTGGTGTCTGACATGGCGCCCAACCTGTCCGGCATTTCCAGTGCCGATGCGGCGCGCATCACCGATCTGGTCGAGCTGGCGGTCGACTTCGCCGTTCGTCACCTGGCCCCCGAAGGAGCCCTGGTCGTCAAACTGTTCCACGGCGGCGCCTATGACCCGATGGTGGCGCTGTTCCGGCAAACCTTTCGCGTGGTCAAGACCTTCAAGCCCAAGGCATCGCGGGACAAGTCGTCGGAAACCTTTCTGGTCGGACTGGGTCTCAAATGAAGGCGAGGCCGTGTTTTCGACTATCCCCTTCATTGACATTGCATTGCCATATTGTGCGTTCAGGGGCTCTTGAAAGTCCTAAAATGGTCTTGATATCCCAGTTCTCCCCTTTTGTTCTAGCCAGGAGCTGCAGTTGAACAACCAGTGGTTCTCGAAAATCGCCGTGTGGATGGTTATCGCCATGGTGCTTTTCACCGTTTTCAAGCAGTTCGACGGACGCTCCGTTGCCAGCGCCGGCACGGTCGGGTATTCCGAGTTTCTGGACATGGTGAAGACCGGCAACATCCGCACCGCCACGATCCAGGAAAGCCCCAGCGGCACCGAAATCGTGGCGGTCACCCAGGATGACCGTCGCGTGCGCACCACAGCGACGTTCCTGGACCGGGGTCTGGTGGGCGACCTGATCAACAACAACGTCAAGTTTGACGTGCGTCCGAGAGAGGAAGGTTCGCTGCTGATGACACTTCTGGTCAGCTGGGGCCCCATGCTCCTGCTGATCGGCGTCTGGATCTACTTCATGCGACAGATGCAGGGTGGCGGCAAGGGCGGTGCGTTCAGCTTTGGCAAGAGCAAGGCCCGGATGCTGGATGAGAACAACAACACCGTCACCTTTGCCGACGTGGCAGGATGCGACGAGGCCAAGGAGGAGGTCAAGGAGGTGGTTGACTTCCTGAAAGATCCTTCCAAGTTCCAGAAGCTGGGTGGCCGTATCCCGCGCGGCCTGTTGCTGGTCGGCCCGCCGGGCACCGGCAAGACCTTGCTGGCCAAATCCATTGCCGGTGAGGCGAAGGTGCCCTTCTTCAGCATCTCCGGCTCCGACTTTGTCGAAATGTTCGTCGGTGTGGGCGCTGCCCGTGTGCGCGACATGTTCGAGAACGCCAAGAAGAATGCTCCCTGCATCATCTTCATCGACGAGATTGACGCCGTGGGCCGCCAGCGTGGCGCCGGCTTGGGCGGTGGCAACGACGAGCGCGAACAGACCCTCAACCAGATGCTGGTCGAGATGGATGGCTTCGAGACCAATCTGGGTGTGATCGTGATCGCGGCGACCAACCGTCCGGACATCCTGGACGCTGCGCTGCTGCGCCCGGGTCGTTTCGATCGCCAGGTCTATGTGACGCTGCCCGATATCCGTGGCCGCGAGCAGATCCTCAACGTTCACATGCGCAAGATTCCCCTGGGCACGGACGTGAACGCGTCCATCATTGCCCGCGGCACGCCTGGCATGAGCGGTGCCGACCTGGCCAACCTGTGCAACGAGGCCGCCCTGATGGCCGCGCGTCGCAACGCCCGTCTGGTCGAGATGCAGGACTTCGAGAAGGCCAAGGACAAGATCTTCATGGGCCCGGAACGCAAGAGCATGGTCATGCCCGAGTCCGAGCGCCGCAATACCGCCTACCACGAGGCGGGGCACGCCCTCATTGGCAAGCTGATGCCCAAGTGCGATCCGGTTCACAAGGTCACCATCATTCCGCGTGGTCGCGCGCTGGGCGTCACGATGAGCCTGCCGGAAAGCGACCGCTACAGCTACGACAAAGAGTACATGCTGAACCAGATCAGCATGCTGTTTGGCGGGCGCATTGCGGAAGAGGTGTTCATGAATCAGATGACCACCGGCGCCAGCAACGACTTTGAGCGTGCCACCCAGATCGCCCGCGACATGGTGATGCGCTACGGCATGACCGATGCCCTGGGCCCCATGGTCTACGCCGAGAACGAGGGCGAGGTGTTTCTGGGACGCTCCGTCACCAAGACCACGCACATGAGCGAGCAGACCATGCAGAAAGTCGACGCCGAGGTGCGCCGGATCATCGACGAACAGTACAAGCTGGCCCGCGATCTGATCGAAGAGCACAGCGACAAGATGCACGCCATGGCCAAAGCGCTGCTTGAATGGGAAACCATCGACGCCGAGCAGATCGACGACATCATGGCTGGCAAGCCACCCCGCCCGCCGAAGGACTGGACCCCTCGTAACCCGGTGGGTGGTGGAGACGGCGGCGGCGGCGGAACGCCTGCGGTCAATACCGACCCTGCGCCGACGGCGGCCTGACTCAACGCAGGCATCTGACACACCCAGGACGGGGCCTTCAGGCCCCGTTTCCTTTGGTGGCTGATGAGACAGTACCGTCCAGCCTGGTCATGCAGACCCGGTGGCCGTCTGGCCCTCGCTCAGGCGGGATCGCTGCCGGAGTCGGAGCTTGACGCGGACGGTGTGGCGGGTGCCCCCTCGCCACGGTTGTGATCTTGCACGGATGGAGGAAAGCACATTCGCGTGCCATCCCATTGCTGGCCGCACCAACAAAGGCCATCGGCATTGATGATGCAGGTGCCTGTTCCGCAGCAACGTGGGTCTTCCATGCCTATACCTTGAGCTATCAACGAATACGGAGAGGCTAAAGCAGCCGCAGAGCCCTCAGGGCGGCTGCGGACTTTCTGGCCACGCGGCCGACCCTGTCAAGCTGGAGGCGCGTGTGGTTTGGGTGCCCAGCGACCCCTGTCGAGCGGGTGTGCTGGCAGCCACGGGGGCTGGCGCGGGCCGGGCAGCCGGTGCGGCCAGCGCTGTGGGACCCCGTCCGGATCGGCCATGTGAGAACTCCCTATACTTCATGAGCCTACAGCAGCTGGTGGTTGAAGCTGGCTGGCCTTGTCACCGCCACAAGCCCCTTGGGGAGGCACCCTGAACACTTCCTGGACCACCTCCCGTTTCGACATCGACCTGTGCCGTCCCAATGTGATGGGCATCGTCAATCTCACGCCCGACTCGTTTTCAGATGGGGGACAGTTCGACAGCGCGGTCTCCGCGCTGAGGCACTGTGAGCAGCTGCTGCGCGACGGCGCCGACATGCTGGACATTGGCGGCGAGTCCACCCGACCCGGCAGCCCGGCGGTGCCCCTTGAGGATGAACTCGCCCGGGTGCTGCCGGTGCTGCGCGAAGCGGTCGCGCTGGGTGTGCCGCTTTCTGTCGACACTTACAAACCCGAGGTGATGCAGGCTGCGCTCGACCTGGGCGCCGACATCATCAACGACATATGGGCCTTGCGCCAAGGGCATGCGCTCGATGTGGTGGCAGCACACCCTCGCTGTGGCGTCTGTCTCATGCACATGCACCGCGACCCACAGACCATGCAGGTGGCGCCCATGGCCGGTGATGTGGTGTTGCCCGTGATGGACTTTCTGCGCGAGCGGGGCAGGACGCTGGAGGACCGGGGTGTGTTGGCATCGCGGATCACGGTGGACCCGGGCATCGGCTTTGGCAAGACGGTGGAGCAGAACTTCAGCCTGCTGGGCCGTCAACGCGAGTTGCTCGACCTCGGCTATCCGGTGCTTGCCGGCTGGTCACGCAAGTCGTCGCTGGGTGCTGTCACAGGTCGCGAGCAGCCGCGGGACCGGGTCAGTGCCAGCGTGGCGGCGGCCTTGCTGTCGGTTGAACGCGGAGCTTCCATCGTGCGTGTCCACGATGTGCGAGAAACGGTCGATGCTTTGCGCGTCCTGATGTCTCTGCGCTGAACAACCCATCGGCCCACCCGGCCTAAAATAGGCGCTTGCCACTGTCACACAAAACCATTACATATGACCCGTCAATACTTCGGCACCGACGGCATCCGCGGCACGGTCGGCCAGCCGCCCATCACCCCTGACTTCGTGCTTCGCCTGGCCCACGCCGTGGGGCGGGTGTTGCGGCGCACCGAGTCGCACCCGACAGTCCTGATCGGCAAGGACACCCGCATTTCGGGTTACATGCTGGAAAGTGCGCTGGAAAGCGGATTCGCTTCGGCTGGCGTGGATGTGGTCCTGCTGGGCCCGGTGCCCACCCCGGCAGTGGCTTACCTGACACGGGCCCAGCGCGCCAGCCTGGGGGTGGTCATTTCAGCGAGCCATAACCCGTTTGCCGACAACGGCATCAAGTTCTTCAGTGCCTCGGGTACCAAACTGCCCGACGAATGGGAATTGGCGGTGGAAGCCACGTTGGCCGAGGACCCGGTGTGGGTGGATGCCGCCAGCCTGGGCAAGGCGCGCCGGCTTGATGACGCGGCGGGACGCTATATCGAGTTCTGCAAAAGCACCTGTTCGCACAGCCTTTCGCTCAAGGGTTTGAAGATCGTGGTGGATGGGGCACATGGCGCGGCCTATCACATTGCGCCCGATGTGTTCCATGAACTGGGCGCCGAGGTGGTTCGGGTGGGGTGTGCGCCCGATGGCTTGAACATCAACCAGGGCGTGGGTGCCACCCACCCGCAAGCCATGGTGGACGCGGTCAAGGCACACCGGGCCGATTACGGGGTGGC
>JALOSN010000459.1 GCA_025458415.1 Hydrogenophaga sp. | reverse complement strand
CGCGTCGCCCTCCAGCTACCGCCAGGGTCGGCAGCGCACCGCGGTGCTGACCCACCTGGTGCGGGCCACCCTGCCGCAGATCAACAGCTTCCTGGTGCTCTCGGCCCTGGTCAGCCTGGTGCTCATCCGCATCGTGGTGGCCACGGCCATGAGCTACGGACTGTCCCAGTACGCCCTGGAGGTTCTGGTGCGCACCCTGGTGCTGGAACTCATTCCTCTGTATGCCGCGATGTTCGTGGCCTTGCGCTATGCCCTGCCAGGTGCGCAGGAGCTGCGCCGCCATCTGGCCGACCGCCTGCGGATGGGCGAACAGGTCGACCACCAGCAAGTGCTGCGCACCGAACTGCTGCCGCGTGCGCTGGGTGCGAGCCTGTCGGTGATGCTGCTGGCCGGCCTGAGCGGCGTCATCGCCCTGCTGCTGACCTACCTGAACGTGTATGGCCTGTCCCACTGGGGCTTGCCCGAATACACCCGGGGTGTCGGCGCGGTCTTCACACCGGCGGTGTCGCTCATCTTTGCGCTCAAGACCCTGTTTTTCAGCCTCGCGGTGGCCATTGTCCCGTTTGCGGCCAGCGCCCAGCGCGACAGCCAGGGCCGTTTCGGCCGTCGCAGCGACATCTCGGAATTCGCCCGCCTGCTGTCGGTCATCCTCGTCATCGAGGTGATCTCGCTGGTGGGCAACTACTATTGAAGCCTGCGATCTGCTCCCGGCATGAACCCTGACACCCGAACGACACCACCCGTGCCAACCGATCCACCACCGGTTCGCAACCTCGAACTCAAGGCCGCCTTGCTGCTGCTGTCGATGGTGCTCCTGCTCGTGGTGTCTGCCGTGTACGTGATGTATGCGCGCGGCATGGCGCGCGGCATGTTCGAGCGCACCCAGCGCCTGGTGCTGATCTCGGACGACTCGGAAGGGGTGGTGGTCGGCATGAACATGACCTTCGCCGGTTTTCCGATCGGCAGGGTCTCGCGCATCGAGCTGGGCGAGGACGGCAACGCCCGCATCCTGATCGATGTGCCGACCAAGGACGCCCGCTGGTTGCGCACCTCCAGTGTGTTCACCATGGAGCGCGCGCTGGTGGGGGGTACACGCATCCGGGCTTTCAGCGGCATTCTCGATGATCCCCAGCTGGAAGATGGCGCCGAGCGGCAGGTGCTCAAAGGCGACGCCATGGCCGAACTGCCCCGCCTGATGTCCCAGGTGCGTGATCTGCTGAGCAACCTCAATGGCCTGACCGCGCCCGATGGCGCGCTGGCGTCCAGCCTGGCCAACGTGCAGGACGTGACCGGACAGCTCAAGGGTCCGCAGGGCGCCCTGGGTGTGCTGATGGGCAACGAGGCCGATGCCCGCAAGCTGGTGGCCACCATCGACAACGCCAACGCGCTGCTGGCGCGTTCGGACTCGCTGGTCGGTCGCCTGGACGGGTTGGTGGCCAACGCCGATCGCCAGGTGTTCGGCGCTCCGGGCCAGGCGGGTGCCACAGCCGACCCGGGTCTGGTCGGTGAGGTCCGGACGCTGGTCAGGCAACTGGACGGCCTGCTTGCCGACACCCGCTCGTCCCTGCAGAAGGTCGATGCGGTGCTGGTCGAGGCGCAAGGGATTGCCAGCAACACGCGCGAGGCCACCACCGATCTCGGGGCCCTGCGGGCCGAGGTGGAGTCGAGCCTGCGCCAGATCGAATCGCTGGTCAATGACATCAACCGGCGCTGGCCGTTCGCCCGCGAGACGGAGATCCGCCTGCCATGAAGAACTTCGTGAAGGAATCCGCTGTCCCGTCTGTGGCGACCCGCACCGGTCTCCTGCTGGTTCTGGCGATGGTGCTGGTGGCCTGCGGCAGCACACCCCCGCCACCGGACTGGCAGCTGAGCGCCCGGGCCAGCCTGGAGCGGGCCCAGAAAGCCGGTCTGACGGGCCTGTCGTCCGTCGAGGCAGCCGAGATGGCGCGGGTTCGTCGCGAGCTGGCCCGGACCGGGCGTGCGGACCTGCTGGCGCGTGCCGAGCTGGGTCTGTGTGCCGCACGGGTGGCGGCGCTGGACTTCACGCCCTGCCAGGCCTACGAGGCCCTGGCCAGCGATGCGGCCGAGGCCGAGCGGGCCTATGCCCGGTACCTGGCGGGCCAGCCGCTGCCCGGAGACGCCATCTGGCTGCCCGAAGGCCAGCGACCGCTGGCGGCGGGTGGGGAGGCGGCGCGTCGGGCCCTGCCGGCGGTGGCCGACCCGCTGTCCCGGCTGGTGGCCGCTGCCGTTCTGGTGCGCCGGGGTGACGCATCACCGGATGTGGTTGCGCTGGCCGTCGATACCGCATCTGCCCAGGGCTGGAGCCGCCCGCTGCTGGCCTGGCTCGGGGTCCAGCGCGAGCGAGCGCGCGCGGCCGGTGATCAGGCCCAGGCCGATCGGGTGCAGCGGCGCATGGACCTCATCCTGCGCGAGGCACGCTGACCCCTGCGGTGGCGTGGCGGGTGCGCCAGTCGTCCGTCCAAGCAGCCAGCAAATCGGATCCACTGCCTTCGCGCGGCGGCAGACCCAGCCAGCTAGCCGCCTCGCGCAATGCCTGATCGGGCTGCGTCAGATCCAGGGCTTTGGCCCCGTTCTGCTTGCTCAGCTTCTGACCGTCCCCGGCCAGCACCAGGGGGGTGTGCAGGTAGCGGGGCGTGGCCAGGCCCAGTGCCTGCTGCAGCAGGCGCTGGCGGGGGGTGTTGTCCGCCAGATCCTCACCGCGCACCACATCGGTGATGCCCTGGTGGGCGTCGTCCACCACCACCGCCAGCTGGTAGGCCCAGAGACCGTCGGCCCGTCGCAG
>JALOSN010000458.1 GCA_025458415.1 Hydrogenophaga sp. | reverse complement strand
CCTGCTCACCCTGCTGGTGCGCCGCAAGGGCCAGACCCTGTCCCGCACCACGCTGGCCGAGCAGGTCTGGAACATGAATTTCGACTCCGACACCAATGTTGTCGAAGTCGCCATCCGGCGCCTGCGCGCCAAGATGGACGACCCTTTCAAACCCAAGCTGCTGCACACGGTGCGCGGCATGGGCTATGTGCTGGAGGAGCGCACATGACCACCTGCACCACCCCTGCCGGAACCCCCTGCGTCTACTCGATCGGCCGGCGCCTGTCGCTGCTGTTGGCGGTCCAGACCGTCGTTGGCATGGGCCTGCTGCTGGCGCTCGCGTATGCAGCCACGCACATGCTGTTTGTCAGCAAGCAGGACCAGGAGCTGCGCAGCTACACCGCCATCCTGGCCGACGTTCTGCAGGATGCGTACATCCAGGGTGGTGAGGCCGACATGATGTCCAAGCTGGCCTGGCTGTCGGAGCGACGTCCCGGCACCTTCGTCCAGGTCATGCGGGCCGACGCCAGCGAGATCTACCGGGACGCCTCCCCCACCTTCGACCTGATGCAAGCACCCACCCGGGAGATGCAGTTCAACATCGCCGCCGACGGCCGCCCGGACGCCTACCGCGGGCGCCTCGTGCTGGACTGCACCGAGGACACACGGCATGCGCGCCGCATGGCATGGTTGCTGGTGATCGCCACCCTGGCAGGCGGCAGCTTTGTCGCCTGGGCCACTTTCTGGCGGGTACGCAGCAACCTGCGCCCCCTGCTGGATCTGGCCGCCCAGACCCGCGCCATCGACGTGCGCAAGCCCGACCAGCGCCTGTCGCTGCCAGTGCCAATCGAAGAACTCCAGCCCCTGATCGAGCAGTTCAACGGCCTCATGGAACGTGTGCAGGCCAGCTACATCCAGCTCGAAGGCTTCAACGCCGACGTCGCCCACGAACTGCGCACGCCGCTGGCCAACCTGATCGGGCAGACCGAACTGGCCCTCAGCCGCGATCGCAGCCACACGGAACTCACGGACACCCTGGCCTGCAACCTCGAAGAGTTGCACCGGCTGGCCGGCATCGTCAACGACATGCTGTTCCTGGCCCAGGCCGACCGCGGCATCAAGGCCCGGCGTGGTCAGCCCGTCAGCCTGGCCGACCTGGTCCGGCAGGTCACCGAGTTCCACGAAGCGCCCATGGAAGAAGCCGGCCTGGGCATTGACATCGAAGGGGATGTGCGCCTGCCGGTCGACGAGGCTCTGATCAAGCGTGCGTTG
Organism: Hydrogenophaga sp.; assembly: GCA_025458415.1. Taxonomy (GTDB): domain Bacteria; phylum Pseudomonadota; class Gammaproteobacteria; order Burkholderiales; family Burkholderiaceae_C; genus Hydrogenophaga. The sequence goes on along the minus strand of JALOSN010000458.1, from coordinate 2,287 downwards.
TCCAACCTGCTGGGCAACGCCATCCGTTATGCAGAAAAAGGTTCGCGCCTGAGAGTCCATCTGGGCCCTGCGGACGACGGTGGCGCCAGGGTCTGGGTGGAAAACGTGGGCCCCCCCATCGAGACTGCCCACCTGCCCCGGCTGTTCGACCGCTTTTTCCGGGCCGACGCCTCGCGCTGCGAACTGGAACGCCCGCACCACGGTCTGGGCTTGTCCATCGTGGCTGCCATTGCACGCATGCACGACGGCCTGGCCAGCGCAGAGTCGTCCAACGGTCGTACCCGCGTGGGCTTCAGCCTGCAGCACAGCGCGAGCGTGGCCGACTGAGCCCGACCGGCGCAGCAGGCAGCTCCCGGAGACGTGGGAGAGTGGTTTAATCCAGCGGTCTTGAAAACCGCCGACCCGCAAGGGTCCGTGAGTTCGAATCTCACCGTCTCCGCCAGCCCACCCACAAGGCGGGACCGGCCACCGCGCGCCCTCAAGCCCGGCAAGTTCGTGCCGATAGACCAGGCAGACGAACTTCCTCGGACGGGTTTGCCCGGACTCCATGGCTGCTGCTCAGACAAACAACAATCCGCTGCTGGTCCTGCTGGACCTGCTGGGCAGCCCGGTGTTGCTGTTTGACGGCGAAGCCCACGTGGTATTTGCCAATCAGACGGCCCGGTCACTGGCCTGTCGTCCGGCCCTGGTTCTGGGCAGCGACCCGGATGTTCGACAGCGGGTCCGCAATATCGCGCAGGGCTTGCCGGCACTGGATGGAGCCCTGCGGGTCGAGGTCATGGCCGATACGGGCATCGTGCAGCTGGACTGCCGCTGCGCCCCCCGCCCCATTGCCGGCCTCGTGGCCATGTCGGTCAACCTGGTGGAGCCTGCACCGACCACCGAGCCTGGCGCCGCTGCGCCAGCACCGGTCGCCGACCAGCGCCTGTCCCTGCAGCAGATCATGGAGTTGATACGGGCGGACCTGATCCCTCCGATCCAGGACGCGCTGAACCAGACCCGGGGAGCGCCCATTCCGGAACCCCTGCTGGCCCTCAAGGACAGCCTGCTGACCCTGACCGAGCGGCTGGACCGCATGGTCGACCTGGTGGACGTTTTCGGCGAGGACGTGCTCATCAGCGACGAGCGCGTGATCCTGGTCGACATGGTGCGCGAAGCTGCCCAGGAGCTGTCACCCCTGGCCACCAGCAAGGGGGTCACACTGGTCCTCAGCGGAGAGAAGGATGACCTGCCACCCATCTACGGCAGCCGCAAGCTGCTGCGACGGGCGCTGCTGGAATGCCTGCACAACGCCATCATCCATTCAAGGACCGAAGCCCGCAGTGCCGCGCCCATGGGCGTGGAAATCGGCTTCAGGTCCTCGGGCCAGCACTTGCTGGTGAGCATTTCCAACATGGGGGCCCTGTCGGCCACGCTGCTGCAGCGCCATGCCGCCTCGGTGTTCCGGCCTGCCCTGCTGCCCGACGGCAAGCCAGACCCGGCCCCGCCCGTGCTGCGCATCGGCCTGCCACTGGCGCAGCGGATCATGCAGCTGCATGGCGGCCGTCTGCGGATCGACCAGGAGTCGCCCGACGAGCTCAAGGTGATGCTGGAGCTGCCCACCGGCGCACCGCGTCGCAACACCCACCACCTGGACATGCTCCAGGCCCAGATCTACGCCGAAGACCTGTCCCGCCTGCTGGCCAGAAGCCGCCCGAGGAAAGCCTCATGACCGCCCGCATACTCATCGTCGACGACCAGCCCGACATCCGCAAGCTGATCCGGCTGACCCTGCAGCACCTGGACGACGCCGAGGTCTTCGAGGCCGAGAACGGAGCCGAGGGCTGGCACCGCGCCCAGGACCTCAAGCCCAACATCATGCTGCTCGATGTGATGATGCCCGGCGAGCTCGACGGCTACCAGGTGTGTGACAAGGTCAAGAAAGACCCGGCGCTGCGCCACCACACGAAGGTGATCCTCCTGACGGCGCGCGCCCAGAAGGAAGACCTCGAACAAGGCGCCAAGGTCGCATGCGACGCCTACCTGACCAAGGCCTTCAGTCCCCTCAAGCTGCTGGACATGGTGGACGAGATGCTGGGGCGCACCGTATGAAAGCAGCGGCAGACACACGCCGGCTGGCGAAACGACCGAATCACCGGTCTGGGCCGGTCTGAAACGCACATGCCTTCGGCGTCCATGATGTCTCCGCTCATGCCGGTGGCACGCTGGTTCTCCCGGCGCTCCATCAAGACACAGATCCTCTGGCTGGTGCTGGCCGTCACACTGGTGGGTACCCTGCTGGTCGGCG
>JALOSN010000457.1 GCA_025458415.1 Hydrogenophaga sp. | reverse complement strand
ATGCGCCGCAGCCGCCCATGGTCGAATCGCAGGTGCAGGGTGCGTCCATGGGGGTCGTGCCAGAAGAAGTCCTCGATGGCCTCCTCGGCCGGACCTTCCTCGCGTTTGCCCAGGCAGGCGGCCTGCCGGATGACCTCGTGCATGGGCATGCCGGGCTTGAGCCGGCCCTGGAGCAGCCGCACGTCGTCCACCGCGCCCAGCGGGCGGCCGGCGGCGGCGCGCAGCAGGCGCATGAGCTTGGTGAAATGCAGCAGCACCCAGAAGCTGCTCATGAGCAACGCCAGCAGCAGGCCCTGCCAGCCATAGCTCTTCCAGCCGGCAAAACACAGGGCCAGCACCAGAGCGGGAAACAGCAGGGATCGCAGGGCGGGGGGCATGGCGGTCAGGCGGTGTGCAGCGTGCGGCGGTGGCGCTGACGACGCGCAACGTAGTCCATCAAGGGTCGTTCGACCCAGTGGTAGCTGGCCATGGCCAGCGGCACTGTGACCACGATGCAGATGGCCAGGGCCAGCAGGCTGCCGCTGGTGCTGTGCCAGTCGCCGGGAAACAGGCGGGGCAGCAGCCGCAACACGGGGAAATGCCACAGGTAGATGCCGTAGCTGAGGTCACCCAGCCAGGTCAGCGGCCGCCAGGCCAGCCAGCCGAAGCCCCGCAGCGGCTGCAGCAGCAGGCCGATGATCAGGGCGATGATGGCGGCCAGCCCGATCTCCCAGAACAGCAGCATCCACATGTTCTGGTCCAGTCCGGTCTTCAGCGCATGTCGCACCAGCAGGTGCCAGGCAACGTAGATGCCCAGGGCCCCCGCCAGCCACGCGTAGCGGGTGCGGGCGCTCAGGTCCTGAGGAAAGCGGGTGACGGCGTAGCCGGCCATGAAGACGGCCAGCATGCCCGGAAGCAGGTCACGCAACACGCTGGCAGGCACGCGCGCCGCGTTTCTGGCTTCATGTTCCCAGATGATGTTCAGGCGCCAGGCCACCGTGATGAGTACGGCCAGGGCAATCACCGGCCAGAAGCCGATGCGGCGGTGCAGCAGCACGATAAAGGGCAGCAGCAGGTAGAAGGACAGCTCCAGCGGCAATGTCCAGTAGACGCCGTTGTAGAAGGCGGCACCGCCGAGGGCGGCGGGCCACAGCAGGTAGTTGGCGAGCACCTGCTTGAACTCGAGCGACGCCACCAGCCCCATCACGAGGGTGAAGGGCAGCAGCAGGCTCAGCTGCAGCCAGACCGCGGGATAGATGCGAACCAGGCGGCGCTGCCAGAACCGACCGATGGCCTGGCCGTCCAGCTGGCGGCTGTGCAGCAACTGACTGGCCAGCAGGAAGCCCGACAGCACGAAGAACCAGTGCACGCCGTTCCAGCCCAGGTCGATGAACAGGAACAGGTCCCATGTGGTGCCCAGAAACGGCACCTCCTTGAGGTCCATGGACACCTTGGGGAAGCTGCCTCTCCAGTGGAACAGCAGGACCGCCAGGGCCGCGAGGCCGCGCATGCCGTGCAAGGCAGGGTAGAACTGCATCGTCCGTGGGTCGTTGGAGAATGGGCTGACGCAAGTGTAGTGGCAGAGCCGCCGGATCCGGTCAGAGCCCGCGCACCAGCTCCATCCGGTCAGAGCCCGCGCACCAGCTCCATGGCCTCGTCGATGCGCTCGACCGCGTGGATGGTCAGGCCTTCGAAGGCCCTGTCGGCTTTCTTGGGGGCATTGGCCTTGGGCACAATGGCCACCGAGAAACCCAGCTTGGCCGCTTCCTTGAGCCGTTCCTGCCCGCGCGGTGCTGGGCGCACCTCGCCAGCCAGACCCACTTCGCCGAAGGCGATGAACCCTTTGGGCAGCGGCTTGCCGCGCAGGCTGCTGGTGATGGCCAGCATGACCGCCAGGTCGGCGGCGGGCTCGCTGATCCGCACGCCGCCGACCGCGTTGACGAACACATCCTGGTCCATGCAGGCCACGCCGGCGTGGCGGTGCAGCACCGCCAGCAGCATGGCCAGGCGATCACGGTCCAGCCCGACCGACAGGCGCCGGGGCGACGGACCCCCGGTGTCGACCAGCGCCTGGATCTCGACCAGCATCGGTCGTGTGCCTTCCAGCGTGACCAGCACGCAGCTGCCGGGCACGGGTTCGGCATGCTGCGACAGAAAGATGGCGCTGGGGTTGGAGACGCCTTTGAGGCCCTTCTCGGTCATGGCGAACACGCCGATTTCGTTGACCGCGCCGAATCGGTTCTTGATGGCGCGGATCAGGCGGTAGCTGCTGTGCGTGTCTCCCTCGAAATACAGAACGGTGTCGACCATGTGCTCGAGCACGCGCGGGCCGGCCAGCGCGCCTTCCTTGGTCACGTGACCCACCAGCACGATGGCGGTGCCGCTGGCCTTGGCGGCGCGGGTGAGATGGGCCGCGCATTCGCGCACCTGCGCCACCGAGCCCGGTGCGCTGGTCAGTTGCTCGGAGTAGACGGTCTGGATCGAGTCGATGACCGCGATGGCGGGTTGCTGCGCGGTCAGCGTGGCCAGGATCTTCTCCAGCTGGATCTCGGCCAGCACCTTCACCTGCGAGCCGTCCAGGCCGAGTCGCCGTGAGCGCAGCGCGACCTGCGCGCCGCTTTCTTCACCCGTGACGTAGAGCGTGTCGCCCCCACGCTCCCCCGCTGCGGGCGGCGTGGCGCGTGCCGAGCGACTGCTTTTGCAGGGCATCCAGCGCCTGCAGCAGCAGGGTGGACTTGCCGATGCCCGGGTCGCCGCCGATCAGGACGACGCCGCCTTCGACGATGCCGCCGCCCAGCACGCGGTCCAGCTCGCCGATGCCGGTGGGCGTGCGTTGCACGTCGGTCGCCTCGATGTCGGCCAGGGTGGTCACCGCGCTGGCCGGGGCCAGCGAGGCGAAGCGGTTGCGGGCCGGTGTGACCGCTTCGGCGACCGACTCGACCAGCGTGTTCCAGGCGCCGCAGTGCGGGCATTTGCCCAGCCAGCGCGGGCTGGTGCCGCCGCAGTCGTTGCAGGTGAACAGGGTTTTTTCTTTGGCCATGTGGGCGGCAATATAGTCGAGAGCCGCCCGTAGTCCGTACCGACCCGTTTCCATGCCCCGCCCTCTTGAGGATGACCCCCGCTTTCGCGCAGAGCCCGCCGATGGTGCGCGGGCGACCGATCAGCCCGCCGGCCGGCAGGTACGTGTCATGGCGGGCGCCACCGTAACCACGGACGCCAGCCGCATCTGGCAACAGCAGCTGTCCCGACTGGAGCGTCTGCAGCAGCAGATCGACGACCTCGACGCCCTGGCCCGCGACGAACGCGAGCGGCGTTCCCTGGAGCTGCATCCGCTGCAGCGGCGCTGGCGCGAGTTGACGGTGGCGCTGGCCCATGGTCTGGCCGGGCGTCTGGAGGACAAGTCACTCAGCGAGCGTCAGCGCGAGGTGGCGCGGGAGCGGGTCTGCGCGCTGGCGGCCCGGATGGCCGACGGGGGCGACGCGGGCATGCGGGAACTGCATGACCGGCACAGCCCGCGCAGCTGGGAGCAACGCCGCCGCGATGCGGCGCAGGACCTGCGACTCCGTATGGAAGCCCGCCTGGGCCAGGCGCTGGACCTGGGTGATGCCCCGCCGAGTCCGGAGCTGGTCTGGCAGATAGGGCGGGAGAAGCTGCGCGATCTGCAGGACAGCCGACGCGAGCAGCGACAGGAGCGCGCCCACGCCAGGCAGGCGAGGCGTTCAAGCACCGCTGCCCGGGAACAGGCGCAGGCCGAGGCGGCGGATGCCGATCAGGTGCTGCGGCAGATCTACCGGCAGCTGGCCAGCGCCTGGCATCCCGACCGCGAGACCGACGAGCGGGAGCGCAGACGCAAAACCGAGCTCATGGGGCAGGCCAACGCGGCCTACGAGCGTCGGGATCTGCTGTCCCTGTTGCGCCTGCAGGGACAGGACATTCGGGACGGGGTGGGTGCAGCGGGCCACGCCCAGGCCGACGAGCGTCTGGCTGCGATGACGCTGCTGCTCAAGCGGCAGGTGGCCGACCGCGAACGCGCCCGTGCCGCCTTGCAGTCCGCGCTGGCGCTGGAGTTCGATTTGCCCCCGGGACAGCCGGCCCAGCCGCAGACCCTGGCGGCTGACCGGCAGGCCCAGCGTGAGGCGATGCAACTGGCCATTCGTGACCGTGAGCGCGACCTGCGATGCCTGGACGAGCGGGTGGCTCTGCGCCGCTGGCTCAACGCACCGTGGATGGGTTGAGGCCGTCGCTCAATCGCCAAAGCCGCGCAGCAGTTGCCGGGTGATCTCGCCAGCCGGCAACGACTGGCAGGCGCCGGCGTTCTGACCCGACCACAGCGGGGAAAAGTCGCCACTGCCCTTGGCCTCCCAGTAGGCACGCAGGGGGGCGATGGCGGCGGTGGCGGTGGGGAAGGCGGGCGCGGCCGGGTTCAGCGGGCCGAGCTCGCGCATCACGCGGTTGACGATGCCGCGCGCCGGTCGGCCGCTGAACAGCCAGCGCGGCGCGGTGGATGGCGCTGGTGGTGGCCTCGTCGCTGCACAGATAGGCGGTGCCCACCTGCACGCCGGCCGCACCCAGCGCCAGCGCGGCGCGAACGCCGGGCGCGCTGCCGATGCCGCCCGCTGCGATCACGGGTATTTTCACGGTGGCCACGATCGCCAGCAGGTCGGGCGCGGGCAGGCCGAAATGGAAGCTGACGATGGGTGGCCGGAATGGCTCCACCAGGTCGGCCACGGCGTGGCTGAAGGGCACACGACCGGCACCGGCCGCAACGCCGTTGATGTCGAGCCCGGCCTCGGCATAGAACGGGGCCAGGACCCGCCGCCAGGCGGTCTCGCGCGCCGCGTCGGGCTCTGGCGGCGTGTGGCAGAAGAAATTGACGTTCCAGGGTCGGTTGGTGCCGCCGGCGAGCGCCCGCAGTTCCTGTGTCAGGACCTCCGGCGAGAGCAATGCGGCGGGCAGTGCGCCTATGCCGCCGGCGGCGCAAACCGCCAGGGCCAGCGCTGAACCCTGTGATCCGGCCATGGGGGCCTGCAGCAGCAGGCGATCGACGTTCAGGCGTTGGGCAAGCGTGTTCATGCCGCCATTGTCGGCCGGTCCTGGCGGGTCAGGGTTAACCCCTGTTTGGAGAAGTCCGAGAAAACATTTAACATATTAAATAAATGCCAGAAGCCATGAGCCAGCCCAAGCCCGCTCCTTCCTTTGCCCACCGCAATCTGCCGCGCCTGCTGCTGGAGGCGCGCGAGGCCGTGATGCAGCACACCCGCCCGAGCCTGCGCGAGCACGGCCTGTCCGATCAGCAATGGCGGGTGCTGCGCGTGCTGGGGGAGCACGCGGGCGACCCGGCCGGCGTGGAAACCGGCCGGGTCGCGCGTGAGGCCCTGCTGCTGGGTCCCAGCCTGACCGGCGTGCTCACCCGCATGGAGCGGGACGGCCTGATTGCCCGCAGACGCTGCCCGCAGGATGCGCGGCGTACCGTGGTGCGCGCCACGCCCGCGGGCCTGGCGCTGGTGGGCACGCTGTCGCAGACCATCGAGTCGCACTACCAGTGGCTGGAGTCGCAACTGGGCAAGGAGCGTCTGGCCCAGCTCTATGCGTTG
>JALOSN010000036.1 GCA_025458415.1 Hydrogenophaga sp. | reverse complement strand
CGACACGTGCCTGCGCCGAGCTGTATTCGGCGGTCACGCGTGACAGGCTCATGCCCATGGCCGCGTCGGTGCGGGCCTCGATGGCGGTGCGCTCCATGCGCAGAAGGCGATCGGGCAGGGCCTGCTGCATCAGCTCAGGCGCAAAGGGCTGCCCGCCCTGGCCGGCACCGGTCATCGCACCCATCATCTCGCCGAGCGCCTTGCCCGCAGCCTGCCCATCGCCTTTGGCTTGGGCTTCTTCCAGCCGCTTGGAGGCTTCTTCCATTTTTCTGCCGGCTTCTTCCAGCTTGCCGGTATCGATGCGAATCTCGGTGCCCGGCAGGCGGATCTCCACATCGCCCTGTCCGGGTGAACCTCCCACGCGCATGCCGCCGCCGGTACCTGCGCCAGTCAGGGTAACGCTGAGCATGCCGACCACGATGGCGGCCACCAGACCGCAGACCACCAGCACAGCGGTGTAGGGCAAGGCCTTGTCCTGTGGCACCTTCATCATCACCGTCACGCCCGTGTACACGAGATAGAGCGAATACAGCGCCGCCAGCAAGCCAAGAACAGACAGGGCCGGCACGATCTGGAACACACCGCCGAGCAGCCCCGCTGTGGAGCCGTAGGCCACCAGCCTGAAGGCCGAGGCAAGGTCTTTTTCGCCCTTGAAGCTGGGCGCCAGTGCATCGGCAACCAGCGCGACCACGTACATCATGACCAGCGTCAGCACGAAGCCGACCACCATATGGGCCAGTCCATTGAGAATGGGCACCCGAAAGCTGAAGCCCATGGCGCCCACGCCCACCAGGCTCAACCCGACGAAGGAGGCGACAGCCGACACTGCGGCCAGGAAGACCAGGTAATCGCGGTAGATGGTCTTGATGTCGTGCGCTTCGGCCGCGATCTGCGTCCACGTCTCCCGGGGGCGCAGCAGCATCGCCTGCACCCGGTCGACCAGCCTGATGCGGCTGGATGTGGGGTTGTCTGGGGTATCCATCAGGCAGTCCTTTCTGTTCAATCCATCGTGTCCGCAGGCGCGGGCTCCAGCAACCGCGGCAGACAATGCGCCGACGCAGCCCTGAGACAGGCATCGGCGATGTCGTCCAGGGCGGTCTCCTCGGGGTTGACAATGACCACACGCGCTCCGCCTGCGCTCGCCCTGCGGGCCAGTCCGGCTGCAGGGTACACGACACCCGAGGTTCCGACCACCAGCATCAGATGACACTCGGTAGCGGCCCTTTCAGCCCGCGCGAGCAGATCGGTCGGCAAGGCTTCTCCGAACCAGACGACCGCCGGGCGGCGCAAGTTGGCGCACACAGGGCACCGGGGCGGTCGACCGGCCAGCGGGGGCTGGGTCAGGCAACAGGATCTGGGCTCGTCCAGCCAGCGGTCGCTGGCCAGGTCGCCATGAAGGGCCAGGGTGTGTGGTTGGCCGGCCCGCTGGTGCAGGTCATCCACGTTCTGCGTGACCAATGTCATACGGCCCGGGTATCTGAGCGCGTAGTCCGCAAGCGCCCGGTGTCCGGCGTTGGGGTGCACAGACCGCAGGGCCGTGCGCCGCTGCTGATACCAGTCCCAGACACGCTGCGGATGGGTACGGAACGCGACTTCGGTGGCCAGTTCCTCCGGAGAGAACTGGGCCCACAGGCCGGTCATCGCGTCACGGAACGTCGGCACACCGGACTCGGCACTCACGCCAGCCCCGGTGAGCACCACGAGGCGCCGGGCTTCTGCCAGCCACTGGCGGACCCGGGTCACCGACGCTCTGTCCACGGGAAATCAGGCGCGCTGTCGCAGCGCCTCATACAGACACACACCACTGGCCACCGAGACGTTCAGGCTCTCGACCGCCCCCCGCATGGGGATGGACACCAGCTCGTCACAGGTCTTGCGGGTGAGCTGGCGCATGCCCTGCCCTTCGGCTCCCAACACCAATGCAACCGGGCCTTTGAGATCGACCTGGTACAGGGTGCGGGGTGCGTCGTCGGCGGTGCCGATCACCCAGATGTTGCGCTCCTTGAGTTCCCCCAGCGTGCGCGCCAGGTTGGTCACCATGAAATAGGGCATGGTCTCGGCGGCACCGCTGGCCACCTTGGCCACGGTGGCGTTGATGCCCGCGGCATGGTCCTTGGGGGCGATCACCGCATGGGCGCCAGCACCATCTGCGACGCGCAGGCAGGCGCCCAGGTTGTGCGGGTCGGTGACGCCATCGAGCACGAGCAGCAAGGGCACCTGCTGATCCGCTTCAAGCTGTTCAAGCAGGGCATCCAGGGACTTGGCCTGTTCGATGGGCTGCACCCTGGCAGCCACACCCTGGTGTCCGTGGCTGCCGGCCAGCTTGGCCAGTCGAAGACCGTCCGCTTCGATCAGCCGAGCACCGGCTTCGCGTGCCCGCTCAAGGAACTGGCGCATGCGCTGGTCGCGCCGGGAAGCGTCGAAATAGATCTCGACGATGGAAGCCGGCGCCGTTTTCAGGCGAACGCCGACGGCATGGAAGCCGAACAGGACTTTGGGGGATGACATGCGCCGATTATCGTTCCACGCCATTGAGCGCAAGCCTCCACCGCCGGCATTACCAGCGCACCAGCTCGACGCGGCGGTTGCGCGCCCGCCCGGCTTCGGTGGCGTTGTCGGCCACGGGTTTCGTCAACCCCATACCACGGCCTTGCAGGCGCTCGGCCGCCACACCACGGGCCACCAGCGCCTGGACCACCGCGTCGGCACGCTGTTGCGAAAGTTGCTGATTGAAAGCTTCTGTGCCCTGGTTGTCCGTGTGGCCGATGACCGCCATCTTCCACGTCGGGCGCTCGCGCAGCAGCTGGGCTGCGATGTCCAGTGCAGGGTTGGACGCCGCCTGCAGGACAGCTGTTCCGCTGTCGAAAAAAATGCCCGGCAATTCGACCGAGCGTTGTTGCTCCAGCTTGCCGGCCAGTTCATCCAGGTTGATGATGACCTTGCCAGCCTGCATGCCGCCCGGCTCCACGATGTGCAGGAAGGTCCGCTGCGGATTGACCGCCACACTGATGTACACCGAGCCTGCAGCCGCAGGCAGGCGGCCGGTGAAGTAACGCACGTCGCCGCCGACACCCAGGTTCAGCCCATTGATGTCCACCCAGCCCGGACGGCGGTTGTGCCCGCAAGCCTGTCGCCCAGCGCACTCGAAATCGACCACCAGCCCTCTGGCGGCCAGCGCCTGGCGGTAGTTCCGCTCGATCTCCAGGGTCGATCGGCCCTTGGGGTTGTCATAGCGCAGGCGGTTGACCTTGCCCTGAACCTCTTCGGCGACCGGTCCGCTGGCATCCAGTCCCACGATACGCCGGTAGACGTTGAACGACTCTTCGCCGTGTTCACGCAGCACCGATCCCTCGTAGGGTGACACCATGGGGTGATCGCTCAACTCGCCCTTTGCGGCGTGGACGGTGATCCATGCGCACAACAGCAGCAGGCCTGTCCAGCCGAACCTACGCCACGCAACCCCTCGGCCTGTGGCTTCAAGACCCTCTGTTGATGGTGTCCTGTTTCCCATGGATCACCCTCCGCGTACCCGCGCCAGCAAGGCCTCGTTGCTCACGAAGGTCTCTGTGCCCGAGGATTGCACATAGACACCGCTGTCCGCAATGCGCAAGGTGGTCTGCGCGCCCGTCTCCAGGTTGCGCAACTGGACGCGCCCTGCATACGGCATGTTCAGCGCGCCAACGACCCCCTCGGTCGAATACCGCAGCAGATCGAGGGTTCTGATGTCCAGCGACTGGCGAACCGGCGGCACGGAGGGAGCCCCCCCGTCCGACGAGAACCTGCCGTCGGACAGCACGCGCAGCGAGACGTTCCAGGTGCAGTCCCTCCCGTCAGGACGACGGTCGGACAGCACATCACGCCACTCGACGCTGTAGGCGCCAGCCGGCGCGGCGCCGGAAAGCCGCCCCACGGCCATGGTGACCGTCTCGTTGCAGGCCGAACCCCGTGTCTGGATGTTCAGGCTCCGGAAGAACACGCGCGTGACCTGCCCACCTCCGCCCCTGACCTCCACATCCATGTCGGCCTGCACATTGCCCGGCACCACAAGCACCTCGGCCGATCCGTTGTAGGTGTTCAGCACCCCTCCCATCGGCACCACACATGAGGAAAACTGGACGCCCGACAGGGTGCCCAGGTCCACGGTGTTGACGGTTCCCCCGCCTGGACACGGACGCACCGCCTTGGGCGAGGCGACCGATGCGCTGCGACCGGCGGGCAGCAGCTCTTCAAGAGCACCCTCGTCGATGGATGCGCCCGCAGGGCTGGAGCCACCGGAACTACCCTGCTCGGCCACCAGACCTCCTACCCTGGAGCCAACCACCACCGTGGGTGTGGCCTGCGCCAGGTGATGAACATAGGCATTCAGAAGGGCGGTCATGTCGGCAGACCCGAAGGCTGCGTCCCGCCCTGCGGTGCCGGCTCCGTCCAGGCCGCTGTCACCCGACCCGCCTCCGCCACAGGCGACCACCAGAAGACACGATGCCAGCACCGGCCAGCAAGGACGGAGGGAACGGCTGTGCGATGGCGATGGGGACATGTCAGGCTCCTTGAAGTGTTGTTGGGTGGCCGGGGTTGTCCCCTGCCAGTGCCTGCAGTGTCTCGGGCGGCCCGGCGCAGGACAATAGGCCGAATGCCCCATGGCCCGCCATCGGGCGATCACGCTATCCTTCGCACCAAGATGTCCGAGTCCTCGCCAACTCCGCCTCTGTCGGCCATAGCGTTCGGCCTGCTGCTGGTCGATGACCACCCGCTGTTCCGCGAGAGCTTCGGCATGGCTGTGCGGCAGTTGGCGCCGCACATCGATGTGGTGACCGTCGCATCCATCATCGAGGCCACCCGTCAGCTGGAACAGCATCCGCAGCGTTTCGACCTGGTGCTGCTCGACTACCGCATGCCCGGCACCACCGGACTGGCAGCGGCCATTCAGCTGGGTCAGCGCTTCCCGGATGTGGGTTTCGGGTTGATCTCGGGAGAGGATGTGGGCGTGCTGTCGGGGCAGGCCCGCGATGCCGGACTCTCGGCCTTCCTGTCCAAATCCATGGAGATGAGCGAGCTGATGTCGGCCCTGGAACGCCTGGGTCGGGGGGAAAGCTGCTTTCACGAGCCGGTGACACCGCCTGCGCCCGACACCGGGTGCGCCGATTTCGGTCTCACCGAAAGGCAGATGGAAGTCATCCGGCTGCTGGCCACGGGCGCCAGCAACAAGGTGATCGCCCAGACCCTGGGCATTTCCCCATCCACCGTGAAAAACCACCTGGACACCATTTTCGACAAGATGGGCGTGGGCAACCGCCTGCAGGCGGTCGTGCTGGCACGGGCGCTGTTGTCCTGAACCCCGGGCAGCCGCATGAACCTGACCCCGGCCGATCAAGCCGCAACAGAAACCGGCAATGCGCTGAAGGTCCAGCACGAGGTGTTGCGACTGAGCATGAGGTGGTCTCCAGGTGCTGTGGCCTGGCAAGCGGTGATCACCCTGCTGATGGCGGCCTACTTCGGTTATCCCCAGCACGTTCCCGCTGCGATCGCATGGGCGTGCGCAGTGTTTCTCGGCATGGGCCTGCGCGTCCTGCGCCCGTTGCGCCAACCACCGATGGAGGCTTCGGCCATGCGGCAGGCGCTGCGCTGGCACCGGCTTCGGGTGCTGTTCAGCGCATGCGCCTGGGGCAGCGCGGGCATTCTGCTCTTTGACGCCCAGGACGTCTTCAAGGCCCTGGCCCTGACGGTGGCGCTCGTCTCGACGTCGATCGCCTTTTCGTTCTCGGCATCGTCCGACTCACTGGCATTGAGGTTGTCCATGCCACTGCTCATCGGACCCATCGTCTTCAGTCTCCTCGCCAGTGGCGACCGCTCTTTGGTGACCCTGGGCCTGATCGGTGCCAGTTTCGTTTTCCTGATGCTGCGCCTGGTGCAGGATCGGAGCCGGCAGCTGGAGGAGACCATCGACTTGCGCCTGCAGGCCCAGCAGGCCCGGGACGCCAAGCAGCGGTTTCTGGCGGCAGCCAGCCATGACCTGCGCCAACCCCTGCAAGCGCTCAATCTGTACCAGGGCCTGCTGGCCCGCGGTGACTTCAGCCCTCGGGTCGTGGACAGCATGGGGCAATGCCTGGAGGCGCTCGACCGGCTGCTCGATGGCATTCTGGATATCGCCCGCCTGGATGCCGGACGGGTGGAGGTCCACGCAAGACCGGTCCATCTGCCCACCATGATGCTGCGCGTCTTCAGGCTTCACGACCCCATGGCCCGGGGCAAGGGGCTCAGACTGCGACTGCATGTCCGAGACGCATGGGTGCATACGGACCCGGATCTGCTGGAACGCATCCTGTCCAACCTGCTGTCCAACGCCATCCGCTACACCCGGCAAGGGGGTGTTCTGGTGGCTGCCCGACCACTCGGGAAACAGATTCGTCTTCAGGTGCTGGACACTGGTGTGGGGATTGCCCCCGAGCATCTGGAGACCGTATTCGAGGAATTCATGCAACTGGGCAACGTCGAACGCGCCCCGGACCGGGGCAGTGGATTGGGCCTGGCCACAGTGCGTCGCCTATGCCAGCTGCTTGATCTGCCAGTGCAGGTCCGGTCGACCCCTGGCAGAGGATCGTGCTTCGAGATCCGCCTGCCCATGGTGCCTGCACCTGAACCTCAGGCGGAGCCCGCCGCGCCAGAGGGCCGCAACGCCGGGCGCATGGCATCCCACGTACTGCTGGTGGAAGACCATGCCCTGGTGCGGGATGCCATGGCCCAGCTGATTCGAGGGTGGCGAATCGAGGTTCTGGCCGTTGGCACGGCCGAAGAGGCTCTGCAGGCGTTGAAGGGATTTCCGGCCGACACCGTGATCAGTGACTGGCGCCTGCCTGGCGCAATGGACGGACTGACGCTTCTTCGCCGGGTGCGCGAGCATGGCTCGGTGACACGCTGCATTCTGCTCACCGGCGAACTTGCGCTGGAGTCTCCCGCTGACATCCCGGTGTTGCGCAAGCCGGTCCGGCCTCTGCGCCTCAAGTCGCTGTTGCAGCAGCCTCCGGCACAGCCCGACCCCAGTTGATGCGCAGCCAGCATGGCAGGGATTCACCGTTCATGCCAGCGCGAGCACCCGACCGGCCTCGATGGTGATGCGCCGCTGGCACTGACCTGCAATCTCGCGGTCGTGGGTCACCAGTACCAGCGTGGTTCCCAGTTCGGCGTTGAGCTCGAACATCAGCTGCATGATCCGTCCACCGGTGGCAAAGTCCAGGCTTCCAGTGGGTTCGTCGGCAAGCAGGACCGACGGCCTCACCACGAAGGCCCGTGCCAGCGCCACCCGCTGCTGCTCACCACCTGACAGCAGCTTGGGGTAGTGACCCAGCCGTTCACCCAGCCCCACCCGCTCCAGCATTTGCACCGCTGAAACCCTGGCATCACGTCGCCCGGCAAGCTCCAGCGGCAGCATCACGTTTTCCAGCGCTGTCAGGTTGCCCAGCAGCTGAAAACTCTGGAACACAAAGCCCACCTTTTCTGCACGCAACGCCGCCCGCTGGTCCTCGTCCAGCCCGAAGATGTCGACACCATCAATGTGAACTGTTCCGCTGGTCGGCGTATCCAAGCCCGCAATGATGGACAGCAGCGTGCTTTTGCCTGACCCGGATGCGCCGACGATGGCGGCGGTCTCCCCCCGGTTCAGGCTGAAATCGATATCGCGCAGAATCTCCAGCGTGCCGGTCGAATCGCTGACCGACTTGCACACATGATCGACCGACATCCGACATGGGAAGGCCTGAAGTTGAAACGACGTCACTTTAACGCGCTCGCGCTCGCCGGCATCACGGCGGGTCTTTGTGCCCAAGCCCACGCGCAGGCCGCAGGCGCCCAGGCAAAGGCGCCCACCAGCAACTCACAGGGTCCGGCCATCCTGATCGTGGGTGACTCGCTCAGTGCCGAGTATGGCCTGCAGCGTGGCCGTGGCTGGGTGGCCCTGCTGCAGCAAAAGCTGGCTGCCGAACGCTTGCCCTCACGCGTGATCAACGCCAGCATCAGCGGAGACACCACGGCTGGCGGCCGATCCCGCCTGCCCTCCTTGTTGCGCCAGCACCAGCCAGCGGTGGTGGTGATCGAGTTGGGTGGCAACGACGCGTTGCGCGGCCTCCCCCTGGACATGACACGCGACAACCTGTCCACCATGGCACGTGTGTCACGCGAGGCTGGCGCTCGGGTGTTGATCGTGGGCATGGAGATGCCGCCCAACTACGGCGCACGCTACGCGCAGGAGTTCCGACAGATTTTCAGTACGGTGGCCAAGGCCGAGCAGGCAGCGCTGGTCCCATTCTTTCTGGCCGGCGTGGCCGACGGTCCCGAGCCGCTCAGGCTGTTCCAGACCGACCGGATCCATCCGAACGAAGACGCGCAGCCCATCATGCTGGCCAACGTCTGGCCTGCCCTGCGCCCCTTGATCCCGCGCTGATCCTGTCGCATGCCCGGCGATAATCGCCGGATGCCTGTTCACACCCTCAGCGCCGCCGAAGCCCTGCGCCAGATCGACGTTTTTCACGCCGTCATCGACGCCCGCTCGGAAGACGAGTACGCACTGGACCACCTGCCGCACGCCGTCAACTGGCCGACCCTGAACAACGCAGAGCGTGCCGCCATTGGCACGATGTACAAGCAGGTCAATGCGTTTGAAGCCAAGAAGCGCGGCGCGGCGCTGGCCGCCCGCAACATTGCAGGCCACATCGAACGCCATGCGCTGGACAAACCAAGGGACTGGAAGCCCCTGGTCTATTGCTGGCGAGGCGGTAACCGCAGTGGTTCCCTGGCGACCATCCTGGGTGCCATCGGCTTCCAGGTCACGCTGATTGACGGGGGTTACAAGGCCTGGCGCAACGCCATGGTGGCCGATTTGCCGACCCAGGCGGGTCGCCTGCACTACCGGGTGATATGTGGCCCAACCGGAAGCGGCAAGACCCGATTGCTGCATCACCTGGAACAACACGGTGCCCAGGTCCTGGATCTGGAAGCCCTTGCCTGCCACCGCAGTTCGGTGCTGGGTCACATGCCGGGTGTGGCGCAACCCAGCCAGAAGCGGTTTGACTCCCTGGTCTGGGACCGCTTGCGCCGGTTCGACGAGAAGCGTCCGGTTTATGTCGAAAGCGAGAGCAAGAAGGTCGGCAACCTGCGCGTGCCAGACGCCCTGATCGAGGCCATGAGGGCCAGCCCCTGCATCGATCTGCAACTACCGGACGAAGAGCGCGTCGCGCTTCTCATGGAAGACTACGATTTCTTCCTCAAGGACCCGGATTTTTTCTGTCGTCGCCTGGAGGCGTTGACCGAATTGCGCGGCAAGGAGACGGTGGCCGAATGGGTCGCCCAGGTTCGCCAGGGGCACATGGCCCAGGTGGTCATGGACCTCCTCAGGCGACACTACGACCCGACATACGGGGCCTCGATCCGGCGCAACTTTGTTCGGTACGATGTGGCAACGGTCCAGTCGCTGAAGGACCGGTCGGCGCAGACCTTTGACCAGGCAGCCCTCGATCTGATTCGGGTGAACGCCTGAGCAGGAACCGACCTGGCGCCTGCCAAAAGAGACATTTCAGTCGGCCGAATCGCGGGGAGCACCCTCGTCCGGAGCGGCGGTTTCATCCAGGGCCTCGCCGTCCTCGACAGCCTGGCCGTCAGAGCCAAGCTTGCGAGCGTTCTTGGCGCGCAGCTTTTCTTCTTTCTTCTGCTTCTTGGCCAACTCGCGTTGGCGTTTTTCGTAACCGTAGTTGGGGGTGGCCAAAGCGGTGCATCTCGGAGTGTTGCGGGGTGATCAGGATACCAGCTTCGACAGTCCCTGCGCCAGATCGGCCCGCAGGTCCTCCACCGACTCCAGTCCCACGGCAAAGCGCACCAGCCCGCCACGGTGAGGCCATGTCGTCAGCGACCGGATGGACTGAACATCGTAGGGCGCGCACAGGCTGATGGGCCCGGCCCAGCTCCAGCCCAGCTGGAAAAGGCTCAGGCTGTCGCAGAAAGCATCCATCTGCGCCGGCGCGAATCGTTCGTCGAACACCACGCTGAACAGGCATGCCGCGGCCCGGGCATCGCGCTTCCAGAAGGCATGGCCAGGCGAGCCCCGCAGGGCGGGATGGAGCACCTGCACCACACCCTCTTGCGTCTGCATCCACTGAGCAAGTTCGCGCGTCGCCTGGTCCTGCGCCTGGTATCGCAAGGTCACCGTGGGCAGACCACGCAGCACCAACTCGGCATCGTTGGCCGCCACACCCAGCCCCAGCCGCATATGGCACAACAGGACTTGCCGGTGCAATGCCGGGTCGCAAGTCACCACGGATCCCATCAGGACGTCAGCCCCTCCGCTGGGATACTTCGTCAGTGCCTGCATGGACACGTCGACGCCAAGATCGAATGCACAGAAAGCCAGACCAGCGCCCCAGGTGTTGTCGAGCACGGTGATGACGGGACGATCGGCCACCTGACCCGCGTTGTGACACCTGACCACCTCGGTCAGCGCGGGCAGATCAGGAAACTCCAGCGTGATCGAACCCGGCGCCTCCAGCCAGACCAGGCGCGTGGCTGGCGTGAGCCGGCTGGCCAGGTCGGCCGGGTCCATGGGGTCGTAGTAGCCGATCTGCACCCCCCACTGACGCATCTCTGCTTCGGCAAAGGCCTTGCCCGGCCCATACGCGTTGTCGGGCAGCAGCATCTGTTCCCCCTGGCGCAGGAACGCCATGTCCACCAGGCTGATGGCCGACAGGCCGCTGGGCGCCAGCACGCAGAACCGGCCTCCCTCCAGCGTCGCGATCCGCTCTTCAAGCGTGAACGTGGTCGGCGTGCCATGCAGGCCGTAGGTGTAGCCGCTCTTGTCTTTCCAGTCCCGGCTGCGCAGCGCCTGAACGTCCGGGAAGATGACCGTTGAAGCCTTGTGCACCCCCGGCGCCACCGCCTCGAAGCCCTCCGGCGGCCGGTAGGGATGGTGGAGGAGACGGGTGGACAGATCGGGCGTGGGCATCAGACTGGGCCTAGGGCCATACCTCAGGGTTTCAGGGGCAGAAGCACGTGGGCGTCTCTCACAGCTTCCACTTTTCCAGCAACTGCGCCGGGCGCATGCTGTCGTAGCTCTCGAACGGCTGGTGGATCCAGGGGTTCGTCGGCAGAAACTCG
>JALOSN010000035.1 GCA_025458415.1 Hydrogenophaga sp. | reverse complement strand
CGAGACCTTCCTGCTGACCGAAAACCAGTCCACCTACATTCCCATCGGCGAGGTGCACCGGCTGAGCAACCCGGGCAAGGTCGAGCTGGAAATGATCGAAGTGCAGTCGGGCGGCTACCTGGGCGAAGACGACATCGTCCGCCTGGAAGACACCTACGGGCGGCGCTGAAGCCCGGGTGCCGCTCAACCCGGCTGCGACACGCCCTTGCTGAGCAGCTGATCGCGCAGGGTCATCAGCACGCGCCGGCCCGGCTCTCCCCTGGGCACGGTCGACAGGGACGGCGCGTCATCGGGTTCGAAGCCGGGCAGCCCGCGCAGGTCCTTGCCGTCGGGCACGACAAAACCCATCGACCAGTGCTGGAAGCTGCGGCGGCGCACCGGCCCTTCCCAGATCAGGTCCACATGCTCGTGCCGAGGGTCTCGCTCGATGGCGCTGAACAGGCGCCGCACAGACTCGCGCTCGCCCTCGATCAACTGCAGGAACGCCCGCTCGTGATAGACCAGCAAGCCCGTGATGCCATGGCGCTCATTGGCCTCGCGGGCGCGGCACAACAGGTCACGCAACTCGGCCTCGGCCATGGCGTGCTCCGCCAGGCTGACGTAGACCATCTCATACAGGGGCTGGTCTTCGCCCTGGCTGTTGTCCACGACCATGGTCCTGCTCCTGGTGTCTGTTGTCTTTCATCAAGATCCACGCTCGCTGTCCAGTCAGGCATATGGCGGCAGCCAGAACAAACGAATACCCTCTACTGACCACGGCAAGGCACGGGTAAACTTGAGCTCAAAAGCTCCCGCTCATCGCTCCCTGGCGACCTTCGGTCTTGACGGCAGCTTGCTTTCAGCCTCCCTGTGAGGTTTTGCGCACAAGTTGCGTTTACAAGGCACCCCTTAGCATTTAGCCTTTAGGCCTACTGTGCGATCTCAAGAGCGATGGCGCTTCTGAATGGGGCACAGGCCTTGATTCAATCCTTCAGGATATGCCATGAAAAAGTCTTCATTTGTACTCAGCGCCCTTGCTGCCGCTGCCCTTGCCGCTCCCATGATGGCGTCGGCCGAGTCCCAACTGGTGACCGGCGCCGGCTCGGCCAGCGCACGCCTGAACTTCCAGGTGGTCATTCCCCGCATTCTCTTCCTGGCTGTTGGCACTGGCAACACCACGCTGGCCACCAACCCCGCCATCGACACGGCGGTGTTCGACTACACCACCAACCCCACCGCCGTGGGTGGTGGCGCCACGTCGCCGGCTGCCAGCATCACGGGCAACGCCGTTCCGGTCCGTGTCCTGGGCAACAACGGACAGGTCGAGATCACGGCGGGCGGCAGCGGAAGCGGACTGACCAACGGCACGGACACCATCCCCTGGTCGGAAATCACCGCCACCAGCTCGGAAGGCACCTTCCCTGTTCCTGCAGTGGGTTCAACCGCCAACCCGACGTTGAACGCGGGTCGCCTGACCAACCGCACCGCGACCTGGACCTACAGCTTCGCCAACAGCGCCATTCTCGCGCCGGGCACGTATACCGGGCAGGTGACCTACACAGCCTCCATGCCCTGACCCCAATCGGGTGAGGACCCGTGCGGAAACGCATTGCGTCTGCTGGCTCTTCGAGACAGCCCCTGCCAGCATTGCTGCTGTTGCTGGCAGGTGCTGTCATGGCCTCCGACATGGCACACGCGTGGTCGCTCACCATCGGTGCGGCCACGCGCCGCGTCTTCCTGCACGTGGGCAACGGCACCTACGACGCCAACAACGGCACGATCAATCTGGTGCAGGTGAATGTTCCGGCTGTGCAACTGGGCAATGGCAGTGCGCTGCCCATGACGAGCAACAGCACCCAGTCCGTCAGCTTGCTGGACGGATTTGCGACCTGTCCGAATCCTGCGCAACAGATCCTGATCGGGGCCTCATACCGGCGCACCAATGCCGCCAACGGGCCTGCGAGCGCAACGCTGAGTGTGACCTCCCCGGCCAACCTGACCAATGCTCAGGGCGACACCATCCCCTTCAGCCAGATCAGCTGGACGGTGTCGGCTGCCGGTAGCAGCGTTCCCAACGTGATCCCGGCAGGCACTTTCAACGGCGGCACCCAGGTGCTGGCATCGGTACCGGCCAACCGGTACATCGAGAACTGCCACAGCTTTCGTTTTGCCAACAGCGAAATCCGCGCCGCCGGCACCTACAGCGGCCAGGTGACCTACACCATCAGCTCACCGTGATGCGCCTGTTTGCCCTCGTGCTGATGCTGGCAAGCGTTTTGGGACCGGCTGCGGCCTTGGCGCAGTCGGGCGTGTATCGCCTGGACGATTCGTTGAGCCACACCGAACCGGCCAACGTGCAGATGCAGTGGCGCACACAGACAGGGCCCGATGCCAGCGACGGCATGGAGGCCTGGGTGCGTGTCCGGATACACATCGATACCCGCGAGTGGTCTGGCCGGCGCGGGCGCATCTTCATGGTCCTGCCGTCGGCCGAGCCACCCGCGGTTGAAGCCGTCTGGACATCCCACGGGACACTGAGGGCCGGGCGCCTGCTGTCAGGTGAGCGGGCGCTGGTTTTCAGCGGCAGCATGCCCTCCAGTGCATTGCAGGATTCACTGACTGTTCGCCTCCGAACTGGAGCCGACTGGTTCACCAACAGCCGCCGCCTGAACTTCCTGTTCGAATTCGAGCCCGACTGAGCCATGTTTCCCATCCGCATCCGTCCGGTCGGCCATCTTGCACTGGTCACGTGCCTGATTGTCCTGTCCTGCAAGGCTCTGGCCCAGGGCTTCGCGGCCTATGTGACGCCACCCCGAATTGAAGCGAAGGTCCAGCCTGGCCAGACCATTCGCCAGGTGATCGAGATCCAGCATGCCGGTCGCAACCGCGGCAACTACCGCTTCTACACCAATGACTGGACCTTCGGCCCCGACCGGTCGGTACAGTTCCAGGATGCACTGGCCCCCGACAGTTGTCGACCATGGGTGTCGATCGAAAGGCGTGAGCTCACCCTGGAGGACGGGGGTCGATACCGTTACCGGATCGAAATCACGCCTCCGGCCGGAACGCCCCCGCGTGAGTGCCGGTTTGCCCTGATGATCGAAGGGCTGGACCCGGCGATGGTCGAAAGCGGCGTGAGCATTCCCGTGAGCGGACGCATTGGCGTGATCGTTTACGTGGCGATCGGAGATGTCCGACCGCAACTGGTCCTGGAAAGGACAGACATCCAGCGCTCGGGTGAACGACAGCAGATCGAGCTGACGGTCCGCAACGACGGGGCCGCCCACGGGCGCCTTGAAGGATTCGTCACGGGGCGCGATGCCGAAGGACGACGCATCGAATTCTCGCCTGCCGACTCACCCATTCTCCCCGGTGAAACCCGGCGCATTGCACTGCTTCCCCTGTCAGAGGATGGCAAGCCCGTGCCGGAGTGGCGCCCGCCGATGCGTATCCAGGGACGGCTCGAATGGGCTGGAGGCCAGATGCCCATCGACCTGTCACTGGCGCCATGACCGGGCGACCGCGCGGATACCTGCTTCCATTCTGGCTGGCCGCCTGCACATGGCTGGCGCCCATGGCCTGGGCACAGGCGCCAGGCTACGAGGACCGCCTGATCGCCGATCTTCCACCCGAGCCGGACGGGCCACCGCAGGCGCCGTACGACACCACCGGACTGCCGCGATACCTGAGGCTTGAAACACGAATCGGCACACGACCGTTTGCCACCAACGAAACAAGCCCGCGCGCGAGCCTGTCGGCCTTCGGACTCGTTGAGACACCCAACCACGGCGCGCTGTCATTCGATGGCAGCTATTCGGGTGCCAACAGCGACGGAACGTTCACCATACGCCAACGGGGCCTGCCCCTGCCGGGCGGCAGCACCATGAATCTGGAGGCAGGTATTGTCGAACAACCCCTGCCATCGCTCAACAGGACGCCAACCCGGGTGGTGGTGCCATCAAGCACGCTGCGCGGAGCCAGCGCCGAATGGATTTCGCCCGCACAAGGCCTGCAATGGGTGGCCAGCAGCGGTCAGCCGGGTCGGCTTGAATCATTGCCTGCCAGCGGCTTCAACCGCTTTTCGGGACAGCGGCACCGCATTGGAATCCAATGGCAACCAGAACTGGACAGCACCTGGGGTGTGTCGCTGCAGCACGAGCGAGGTGATCGCGTCAGCGAAGGCCTGCCATCTTCCGCATCAGATACGGCCAATCGCCAGGCCACCTTGTTGAGCATGGCAGGTGATGTTGGCGCTTGGAACTGGTCGGCGAACGCCATGAGCGCCGGGGACGCAGGTACCAGCGGGCGCAGCCAGGGGTGGTGGGCCGAGGCCTCCCATGGGGCAGGTCGTCTTCGCCAGACCCTCGGTCTCTACAGGCTTGACCCCGGACTGAGCTGGGCCGGCATTGCCATGGCCAACAACCTGCAAGGCGGATTCTGGCGGGGCGTGTGGACGACCCGGCAATGGTCGGTGGACACCGCCTTTGACCTGCTTCAACCGGTCACCGGCCCAGGTGGCACAGGCTACTATGGCAACTTCAACGGTCGACTGCGACTGGATCGGAGCAATCAGCTCGGCGGCGGACTGGCGATACGGGATTACCGAGGCCGGGGATGGTTGGGCTACGCCGATTGGCGACGCTCCCACGACCTGGGTACCGGCGGCTTTCGCCTGGAATTGTCAGATACCGAAGGTAGCCGCCGGGACGAGCGCCGCTTGACGCTCGACCAGGAATGGAACGTCCCTCTGGGTTGGGCCCTCAACACCAGCCTGGGGGCAGCTCAGTCTCGATTGGACACGGCAGGACGGGATCTGCGTGAAGACTCCTGGTTCGCGGCCGCCAGCTTTTCGGCCCCACTGGGTCGGCAGGCGACCGTACGGGGTTCGCTGGGCACCGAGCAGATCCGCAATGCGCCGGACCGGCACAACGCCAATCTCAGCGCCAACTGGCGCCTGACGCCGCAATGGAGTCTGGAGGCTCAGTACATCCGGAGCACGGCCGGAAGGGTGACTCCCTCGCTGGACCCGCTGGCGCCCCCGCCCGATGTCGTGCGGATATCCAGTCGCAGCTTTTTCGTCGTGCTCCGCTATGAACATCGTGCAGGATCCAGGCAGGTGCCCCTGGGCGGCGGACTGGATGAAGGTGGCGGACGGGTGGAGGGCGTGGTCTTTTTTGACGCCAACCGCAACGGCACACAGGAAGCCAGCGAACAAGGCGTCCCTGGGGTGATCGTGCTTCTGGACAACCGCTGGGCCATTCGCACGGACGAACAGGGCCGCTTCGATTTCCCCCTGGTTTCCAGCGGCACGCGCGAGGTCACGGTCCGCAATGAAGGCCTTCCACTGCCGTGGAATGTGGCCCCGCAAGCCGACAGGCAGGTCGAGGTGCGCCTGCGCGGAACTGCCCGGATCACCATTCCGGTCCAGCGCGACTTCTGATCCGTCAAGAGGAGCAGGCAGAGACGCTACCAGGTCGGAAGAAGCCTTTCGACATACTCAAGCACAGTTCTGGGCTGCCGATAACACCGGCATGAGCCATGTCGCCGCCGCCCGTTTTTCGCTTGCCGCCGTGGCGTGTGTGGTTCTGGGCACGCTGGCAGGCCCCTCATGGGCCGATGCCAGCCTGGACACCACGGGCCGGGGCGCCAGCGCCAGACTGAATTTCGTGATCAAGATCCCGCCAATACTCCGGATCATTGACAACAGCCACCCCGTCCAGTTGCCGAGCAACGCGGACGGAGTCGCGGTGGTTGTCCAGCGACTGGAGCTGCAATCCAACCTCAAGCAGGGCTTCTGCGTCACGCTGAAGCAGCCGGATTCCGGCAGCCTCGCCTGGTCTATGGAAGCAACGGGAAACGCAAACTTCGACTCGCGTCCGGTGCAAGGCGGCTATCACATCTGCTTCAGTCGACCGGGACGCCATATCGTGAATCTGCAACACAGCTTCAGATTTAAGGACGACACCTCACCTGCGGTCCGCTTGTGGCCGCTGCGGACCGAAATCGCGGCCATTTAGCGCGGCCACAGCACCCACAGCTGCAGCGGCTGCTTCAGGGCGGCCGCCAGGGTGTAGGCCTCGTCCGTCCAGCCGCCCCAGCCGGTGAAGAGGTCGGCGCGCACGGCGCCCAGGATGGCGCCACCGGTGTCCTGGGCCATCACCAGGCGACGGGTGCTGAGGGTCGGGCCCTGGGTGGCCAGCCAGACGGGGGTGCCGTAGGGGATGCTCTGCGGGTCGACGGCGATGGAGCGGCCGGGCGTGAGCGGCACGCCCTGGGCGCCGCGCGGACCGAAGCGGGCGTCCAGTTCGCTCAGGGCCTCTTCGCGGAAGAACACGGTGCGCGGGTTGGACCACAGCATGTCGTTCAAACGTGCCGGGTTCTGCGCGGCCCAGGCCTTGATGGCGTCCCACGACGCTTCGCGGATGGCGCGGCGGTCCAGCAGCCAGCGGCCGACGCTGGCGTAGGGCTGGCCGTTGTGGGCGGCAAAGGCAACCCGGACCAGGCTCTCGCGACCGTCGGGCTCGGTGATGCGCAGCCGCCCGGAGCCCTGGATCTGCAGGATCAGGGCGTCGATGGGGTCGGCCAGCCAGGCGATCTCGCGCCCGCGCAGGGCCGCCTGGGCGGCCGGCAGGGTGTCGATCTGCTGGCGGGTGAACCAGGCCTGACCGCTTTGCAGGCCGGGTGGCGGCATGTGCAGCGGGGTGCGGTGGGTGGCGGTGCGCACCCGGCTGGCGGGCATGATGGGTTCGTAGTAGCCGGTCAGCAGGCCCTCGGGTGGGACGCCGTTGGCCTCGACCACGCGGTAGGGGCGAAAGCGGCTGTGCAGCCAGGCGTGCTGCTCGGTGGCGGTGGCAATGGAAAGCTGGCGCGCTTCGCGGCACAGCTCGGCATGCCCGCTGACCGGCCGTTCGCAGCCGCGCACCCAGGCATTCCAGGTTTCATGCAGGCTGTCCTGGCCCCAGCCGGGCAGGTCGGTCCAGCGCACCGGCACCCAGCGGCTCTTGCCGCGCTGGATGGCCGGGGGCAGCGGGCCGTCGTCGGCCACCGGTGGCACGGTCTGTGGCACCGGCTGGGTGATGGCCGGGGAACTGTCGGGCCGGGTCGCGGGTCGATCCGGGCTGACGCTGCAGCCGGCCAGGGCCGCTCCTACAATCACGAACAGGGTGCCTGTGCGTGCCTGGCGGGCCGCTTCACACCAGCGTCGGTCCAACGTCCGAACCACCGTCAGCACCCACTTCACGAGCCTTTCCATGACCTTGTTGCTGCTTGAAGCGCTGGCCGCGCTCCTGATTTTTGTCTTCATCGTGTGGTGGACCATGTTCTCGGGCCGCAACAAGGGCGAGCTGCCGGCCGACGCCGAGCAGGACAAGGCGCAGCAGGTGCCCCAGCCGGCGCCGGGTGCCGAAGCCGGCCAGGAGAAGCCGGACGGGGGACCGGCCCCGCGCGCCTGACCGCCGTCATGCCTGGCGCAGGGCGTTGGCCAGTTCGACGGCCGACTTGACGCCCATCTTGTCGAACACACGCGAACGGTGCACCTCGACCGTGCGCACGCTGATGTTGAGCTGGTCGGCCACCAGCTTGTTGGGCAGGCCCTCGATGACCAGACGCATGACGTCGCGCTCGCGTTCGGTCAGGCTGTCCAGCCGATGGCGGATTTCATTCTGCACCCGGCGCTGGGCCAGGACCTGGGCCGATTGCGCCAGGGCCTGCTCGATGCGGTCGACCAGGGCATTGTCGGAAAACGGTTTCTCGCAGAAGTCGAACGCGCCGCGCTTGACGGCGTCGACCGCGGTCGGCACGTCGGCATGGCCCGAGAGAAAGATGACCGGCATGACCGGCAGCCAGGGCAGGGTCAGCAGGTGTTC
>JALOSN010000456.1 GCA_025458415.1 Hydrogenophaga sp. | reverse complement strand
TAGTCCCAGCGGTTGGCGTGGAACACGCTGGCGAGCAAGGGCGTCCCCAGGATGTCGCGCACCTGTGCGCGCGGCATGCCGGTCTGCAGGGCCTGCGCCTGCTCGCGCGTGACGACGTTGCCCTGGATGATGTCGATGCGGTAGGGCGACACCAGGGTGCCCACACCGCCGAAAGACGGCAGGCCCGAGGCACAGCCGGCCAGGGAGGCCGCCAGGGCAATCACGACCGGCACGACCGGCCACCGGAGTCGAAAAGGCGGGAACTGAGACATGGAACGGGCCCGGAAATGGCGCTTTCCGCAAGCATCCCGTGGACTTGGATGCCGCGCGTGCGCGCTGGCGATATGATCGGGCATTGTAGCCCCGGGGTATCGCTGCTGCAGCCTGCGGTCCGGATGCCGGCCGTATGCCCGGATGCCGTGGCAGGCCCCTCCTTGCGTTCGAGCACCTCTCCATGACGAACATCGAAGAACTCAAGAGCACCGGACTGAAGGCCACGCTGCCCCGCCTGAAGATCCTGGACGTGTTCCAGAACGCCAAGCAGCGGCACATGACCGCCGAAGACGTGTTCCGTGTCCTGCTGGAGGAGCGTTCGGACATCGGACTGGCCACGGTCTACCGGGTGCTGATGCAGTTCGAGCAGGCCGGCCTGCTGATCCGCAGCAATTTCGAATCGGGCAAGGCGGTGTACGAACTCAACGAAGGGCAGCACCACGACCACCTGGTCTGCCTCGACTGCGGCCGGGTGGAGGAGTTCTTCGACGCCGAGATCGAGAAACGCCAGCAGATCGTGGCCACGTCGCGTGGCTTCAAGCTGCAGGAGCACGCCCTGTCGCTGTACGCCAACTGCACCAAGACGGATTGCCCGAACCGCAACGCCAAGCGCTGAGCAAAGCTGAAGGCGCGGGGCTCAGTCGCCCTGCTGCAGCACGGCCCGGTGGCGGGCCACGAACTCCTGGTAGGTGTCGATCCCGCGCAACTGCAGGATGGTGTTGCGCACGGCGGCCTCGACCAGCACGGCAATGTTGCGCCCGGCCACCACCTGGATCACCGACTTGCGCACCGGCACACCGAGCACATCCTGGAACAACGGCTCGTGGGGCATGCGCTCATAGTCCCGCTCCAGCGTCTCCTTGCGCACCAGATGCACGATCAGCGACAGCCGCATCTTGCGGCGCACGGCGGTCTCGCCGAAGATCACCTTGATGTCCAGCAGGCCGATGCCACGCACCTCCAGCAGGTTCTGCAGCAGTTCGGGGCAACGCCCCTCGATGCTGGTCTGGTTGATGCGGTAAAGATCGACCGCGTCATCGGCCACCAGCCCGTGGCCGCGCGAGATCAGTTCCAGCCCGAGCTCGCTCTTGCCCAGACCCGATTCACCCGTGATCAGCACGCCCATGCCCAGGATGTCCATGAACACCCCGTGCATGGACGCGCGGTCGGCAAAGTGGCGCGACAGGTAGGCACGCAACACATCGATCACGAAAGCGGCCGGCTCGGGGGTGGCGAACATCGGGATCTGGGCCCGCTCGCACATGGCCATCAGGGCATCCGGCACCACCTGGCCATCGGCCACCACCAGCACCGGGGGCTCCAGCGTGACGATGCGAGCCACGCGACGGCGGTTGTCATCGTCGCTGGCACTGGTCAGGTAGGTGACCTCGCGCTCACCCAGCACCTGCACGCGGTAAGGATGGATGTAATTGAGGTAGCCCACCAGGTCGGCACCCGATCGCGCGGCCCGGATGGCCACCTCGTCGAACCGGCGCTCGGAGGCACCCAGCCCGGCGACCCATTGCCACTTGAGCGGCTCGCGGTGGTCTTCGAACAGGACATCGGCGCTGACAACGGTCGGTTTCATGACCGCGTTCGGCGGAGCGTGGGGGCGACCGATACGGCGCAGGGCCGCCCCAAGCCGGATCAGCCCCCCTGGGGGGCAGCGACCCGCGCAGCGGCGGAGCGTGGGGGCCGCTTACCTCTTCAGGCAGCCGCGTGCGCCGACTGCCAGGCCGTGATCAGGCTGTGCAGCGACTCGGCCTCGGTGGCCGTCTTCATGCGCTCGCGCAAGGCGGCATCGCTGAGCAGTTCGGCGATCTCGGAGAGGATTTCCAGGTGCTTCTGGGTCGCCGCTTCGGGCACCAGCAGGAAGATCATCAGCTGCACCGGCTGTTCGTCGGGCGCGTCAAAGCCGATCGGGTGGGCCAGCTGGAACACCGCCGCCAGGGGCTGCTTGAGCCCCTTGATACGCCCGTGCGGAATGGCCACACCATGACCCAGGCCGGTGGAGCCCAGACGTTCACGCGCGAACAGGCTGTCGGTGATCAGCGCGCGGTTGAGTCCGTGCAGGGTTTCAAACAGCAGACCCGCTTCCTCGAACGCGCGTTTCTTGCTTGTGGCATCCACGCTGACGAGCACTTGAGCGGCGGGCAAAATGGCGGAAAGTCGGTTCATGGGGCCCTCGTGAACCGCAAATTATGCCCAGATGGGCGTTCTTGGCTAGACACGACAGACAAAAAAGCCGCTTGACAAATCAAGCGGCTTGTTGCATCGCAACATGGGCGCCCAAGAAGGACGGCCCGGGCGTGAACAGCGTCACATCAGGCGTTTGGCGGGCTCGTGGTGGTGCTCCTGGGTCCTGTCTTTGTAACGCAACACCTGGCGGTCCAGCTTGTCGGCCAGTTCATCCACCGCCGCGTAGAGATCGGCATGCGCGCTTTCGGCGAACAAGTCCTTGCCTTTGACATGGATATTGCACTCGGCCCGCTGGCGCAGGTCCTTTTCCTTGAGGTTGTCGACCGTCAGCAGCACCTTGATGTCGACCACCTGGTCGAAATGACGGGAGATGCGTTCGAGCTTGCTGGTGACATAGCCGCGCAGGGCGGGTGTGACCTCGAGGTGGTGACCGCTGATCGTCAGGTTCATGAAAGAGCCTCCTTATGCTCCGGGTTGACACTGGCCGCCGGCCGGCGAAGACCTCCCGGCGGCCGCGGGGATGTCTTGAGACCACTATGCCCATGATCGTGTTCCCGCGCAAGCTTGCAGCGCAACAAACTGTCAAAAGGCGAACTTCCGTTGGAACCCCGACGGCGCGGTCGGCGGCCCTCCTTGGCAAGAGGGCAGTTGTCAGGTCTGTCGGGCCGGGCCGTCGGTGGCCCCGTGCAGCCTCAGGCGCCGCGCCAGCGCGATGGCGCCGAGGCTGGCCAGGCACCCGATGACACCGGTCCAGCCGTAGCGCTCGACCTGTCCGGCCGCGTCGCGCGAGATGATCAGACCCCCGATCAGCGAGGCGGCACCCATGGCCGCGGACTGCACGGCGGCGTTGAGCACCATGAACGTGCCACGGCGGGCCGGGTCGGCGGCACTGGCCACCAGCGCCATGCCGGGAATCATGCGGCCACTGAGGCACACGAACAGGCTGGTCGACACGATCAGCACCACCCACAGCGGCACCCGGGGCAGCAGGGTCGTC
>JALOSN010000034.1 GCA_025458415.1 Hydrogenophaga sp. | reverse complement strand
AGAACCGCGACTGGCGCGTGATGCCGGATACCTGCTCGCGGTGACGACCCGCTGGGGCTACACGTCGGTGGCGAGCGATCCGTTCATGCTGCCGCGCTTCAGCCCCTGGGACCAGGGGCGCCTGCACTACGGCTTGCGCCTGCTGCGCAACCTGGCCGGCTCAGCGCTCGCGCACACCTGACGCGGCCGCCCAGGTGCGGGCGAGGCCGGTGCGGATGCGGAACTGCACATCACGCCGCCGTCTATAGGGCGCCCAGACCCGGTTGCGCAACAGAAAGCGCAGTTCCATGCGCAACACCGCCTGGGCAGCCCCGAGGCTCAAGGCGCTGTCGGCCAGGTCGCCGGCGTAGGCCATCACATGCAGGGTCCACCAGCCGATGTCGACGTCCGGGTATTGGTTCGCCAGGACCGTGAGCTCGCGCGACACCTCCGCCAAGGCGGCTACGCGGCGCTTGACCTTTCGCGGATCGGGGCTGCCGGTGATGGAGTCCTCCCGCCGGATGTACCGATAAACGGGTTGGCGGACAACAGCCAGCGCTTCACAGGACAGCAGGGCTTGCGGCGTGAAGAGCATGTCCTCATGCAGCAAACCGGGCTTGAAGCGCAGGCCGCAGCTGCGGTACCAAGTTGTGCGATAGATGTAAGCCGTGCTGGGGGTAAAGAACCGCCCGTTTCGAAAACTGTGTCGGAGGTGTTCGCGGCCGCTGACCATGGGCTCGGCCACCACTGGGAGGTGCAGCTTGCTTGATCCTCGCCGATCAATCTCTTCGACGCCGAGCGCCACCATGTCCGCAGCCAAATCCCAGGAGATGGGTTGTTCTGGCGGGATCAGCTCGTCGTCCGCGTCCAGGAAGAGCAGGTGGGTGCCCGTGGCGTGGTCAGCGCCACAGTTTCTGGCGCTTGACAGTCCGCCGTTGGCCTGGCGAACGACCCGCACCTGCGGAGACTCCGCCATGAGCTCGGCGCATAGGTTGGGGGTGGTGTCGGTCGACCCGTCGTCGACCACCACCACCTCCACCGAGGGGCTGCGGAACCGAAGGGCCGACTCCACAGCCCGTCTCAGCCACGGAGCGGCGTTGTAGGCGGGGATGATGACCGAGAGCAGCATGCTGTCCCGATTTTCAACCGATTGAGGGTTAGCCCGCACCCTCCCAGACCGGGGGCTTCAGCTCAGCGCGAACACCTGCATCTTCTGGGTCGTGGCGTTGAACACACCACAGCAGCGCCAAGCGCTGGAGTACCAGAACCGGCCATAGGTGCCCCAGGGTCGGCGCTGGGAAGGGTCAATGGCAACCGGCCCCAGACCCACGGAGTGGTCATCGGGTCGCTGCCCAGCGCAGGGGGCGTGAGCGTGTAAACCGTTTGGCCGCCCTGCCAGATCAGGAACCGGTCGGCGTCGCGGTCATACACGAAGCCGTTTGTACCCGCGCCACGGCCCAGGCCGGTGGAAACCTCGTTCGAAGGAGGCGGCTCACCGGTCGTCGGCACTGCCATCGGGCTTTCGCGGTCCGCGCCCAACCGGGCCACCTTGACGATCGTCGGCCGCTGCGACGACGTGAGCACCACCAGCAGGTCGCGAAGGGGTTCGTAGGCGGGCCGTGCGTAGGCGCCGGCGTTCGAACTGCGCCCAGTTCGCCCATGCTGGTTGCTGGTGGGGTCGTAGAAGTCAATTCCGCCAGGGGTGCCCGCTCCAACGATGTAGAACAGGTCGCGGCGTTCGTCCCAGCACACGCCGCCGGCGACGTTGCCCACGATCACGAAGCCGGATTTGTCGACCCAGTTGCCGTTTTCCCAGCGCCAGATGGCCGACTTGTTCGTGGTGTCGATGCTCAGCGCCCCAACGGCGCCACCAAAGAACCAGGCCTCGCTGCCGCGGCGGGTAGCGAAGTTTCCGTACGAGTGGTACGAGCGCACCTTCCCGTCCGCATACTTGCCGGTAGCCTGCAGGCCGTCGAGGAAGTTGTAGCCTGGCGAATGCCCGACCGAGCCGGTGGGCCAGGCCGTCTCAGGGATGCTGAACCGGGCGGTCTCGGCGTCCCAGACGTACGTCTCGTTGCCGTAGTAGTTGTTGTGTCCGCCGCCCGGGCCGACGTAAAGCTTGTGGTCACCTTCCACCCAGCAGGCCCCGCACCATGCCACCACCACGTCGGACTGCGGCGAACCGGCCGGCCCGCCCAGAAAGTTCGGTGGGCCCGGCTCGTTGGCGCGCGGGTTCATCGCCGGGTTGTAGCGGGGGTTGAGGCTGTCGACCGTGTTGCTGCCGACCTCGGCCCATGTGAACGGGACCATGGCCGTCCGCCAAGCCGGACGCGCGCCACCGAAAGCCGGCGGCGCGGGTGGCAGTGGCGGAGGCGGGCCTGCCGGGGGCAAGACGGCGGGTGGAGGGGCAGGCGCCACGGGGGTGGGCGAGGGTGTTCCACCCGTGGGTGGGCTCGACGCGGGAGGCGGCACTTGGGCAGGCTGGGCAGGAGCGCGTCCGGCCTCGCCACCCTCGGCGCCAGCGTCGCCACCACCGCCGCAGCCGGCAAGAAAGGCCACCGCACTGGTCACAAACGCACGGCGCCCCAGGGTGGGACTCAAGTTCTCTGGCAGTTGCATGTTGATGGGGCTGCGGTGTGGTCGGTCACGGAGCGCGGCGCGAGCATACGAGTTCGGGCAGCGCGTTCCCCTGCAACTTCGGCACGACCCGCCCCGCGCTTCGAGTTAATGCGCAACAGGATGTCAGGCACGCGGACGGTTCAAGCCCATGCGACCGGCTCCTGCGTGGCCAACCCCCTGACGCAAGGAACTACACCTCGTTGCACGGCCGCGCTTGGCCACCCCTCGGCCGTGGCCGATGACACGGGCAGTTCTTGTTCATCTCGTGGATGATCGCGCTCCCCGCGTTTGCCACGCCACCCGACCGAGCAGCCCCATCGCCCCGTTCGCGGAGCTTGTGCCATGACCCATCCCCTCGATAAGGCGCCCGTCTCGCGCCGTGCGTTTGTGCTGTCGGCTGTTCTTGGGGCGACCGCGTGTGGTGGTGGGGGCGACGGCGCAGCGGCGCCGCCCCCGCCTCCCGCGCCCCCTTCGGGTGGCCCGCCGCCGCCGGGGCAGCCCGCCCCGCCGCCCCCGGTTTCCTCGCCGCCACCGGAGCCACCCGCTCCGCCGCCGCCACCGCCACCACCCCCGCCCCTCGGGCGAGCCTCGGTCGACGTGGTGTCTGCAGTGGGAGGCAGCGTGCCGGTGTGCTTCGGTCAGGTCTTCCAGAAGGGGTTCCTGCCCGCCGGCCGTGGCCTCGCGGGCCTGCAATGCACCGTCAAGGCCACCTGGCCTGATGGCTCTGCCCGCACCGCCATCGTGGCCACGCGGCTGGATGCTGCTGTCAGCAGCTGGTCGCGGATCGAACTGGTGGAGGGGGCGCCCGCCGCCGGTGCGCCGCTGACGACGGCCGACCTGCGTGCCCGGCTGACACAGCCGGTGAGCGTGGGCGTCTCCGGCATCGGCGAGGCCACTTGGTCCGGTGCCGACTGGGACGTCCCGCACCGGACCTGGGTCTCCGGCCCGCTGATGTCCTCGTGGATTTACCGCCGGCCGGTGGGCAGCGACGCCCATCTCGTGGCCTGGCTCGAGGTGCGCCTGTGGCAGGGTGGTGCGGTTGAGATCCTGCCCTGGGTCGAGAACGGCTACCTCTTTGTGCCCGGTGGTCGCAGCGTGAACGCCACCTGGACCTTCAGCTTGGGTGGCGTGGTGCGCGAATCGCTGGTGTTCGACCTGCCGCACCACTGCCGCACGCCTTTGGTGTCGGGCTCACGCCTGTCGCACTGGCTGGAGAACGATCCGGCCATCACGGTGAAGCACGATGCGCTGTACCTGATGTCGACCGAGATGGTGCCCACCTACGGCGTCAGCACCGCCGCCGCCGCCGCCCCGGTGCGAAGGCTGCCCGCCAGCTACCTGCCCTTGCAGCAAGGGGGTTACGCATCAGGCATGGGTACGGCGGGTGCCAGCGAAGACATCGGCCTCCTGCCGGACTGGGACTGTGCCTATCTCACGAGCAGCGCGCCTGCGGTCTGGGCAGGGCTTCAGCGCAACGCCTACAGCGCGGGGCGCTACGGCATCTACTTCCGTGACGAGCAGACGCAGCAGCCCATCCGGTTCAGCCGGCATCCGCACCTGGTGGTGGCGTCGCCGTCCATCGCCGATTCCGGCACCAGCCAGACCAACACCTATGCCGAACAAGGGGCAGGCACGCGGCCGCCGATCTGGAAGAACAGTCACCATCCCGCCGTTGGCTACATGGCTGCCCTCGTGACCGGGCGTTTCTTCCACGTCGAGACCACCCAGTTCGCGGGGACCATTCCGTACCTGGTGAACACCAGCAACGACAGCAGGCGCGACGCCGCCAAGGGCATCCTGCAGGAGAAGTGGGGCGCGAACCAACCTCGAGGCGCGGCCTGGGGCATCCGTTCCTATCTCTATGCTTTCCTGGTGACGCCGGACGACGATCCGCTGAAGTCAGACTTCCGCACCGTGTTGAGCGAGAACGTCGCCTTCAAGCACGCCCGGCACTTCGTGGGCACGCCGAAGGCCAACCGTTTCGGCCTGCTGGAGCAGATCACCGACATTGGTGCCGGCTATTCCGTGCCGTTCATCATCCCTCCTTGGCAGGGGGACTTCAGCGTGTCGGTGTTCGGCCTCATGCGTTGCGTCGAGCCGGGGCTCACGGGCACGAACGACAGCAAGCTGGTGGAGTTCTTCAACTGGCACGCCCAGTTCATCGTTGGCCGCTGCGGCGGCGATGGTCCATCGGAGTATTTGTTCCGCGATCTGGGTCAGTACCAGATCAGCATGGCGCGTGACAACTACCCCAACTTCGACACAGGCGACGGACCCTGGTACGCCAACTGGGGCGAGGTCTGGGCTGCCACCAACCGCTACCAATCCATGGGTGGCCCCAAGGAGATCGGCACGGGCTCGCTGCGCGGCGACAACGGTATCGCCTCGAACAGCTACCTCGCCAACGCCATCCCGGCCCTGGCCTACGCCGTGCGCTGGAACGTGACGGGGGCCGCCGAAGGTTGGCGCCGCGTGACGTCCGCACCCAACTGGAACGAGTTCGTGGCGGGCACCGCGGGCTGGCCGGTGTTCAGCATTCGCCCTGCGGTGATGCCCACATGACCACGCCACGATGACGACGGGTCACCGGGCGGACCGCCCGAGTTGCTTGGTGCTCACTCAATCCGTGCCGGCCTTCACCGGCCACGGCGCCAGCATGCGCATTGGTGCGGCCGTGCAGGCCTTAACCCGTTGGGCGCGGGTGCACCTGCTGATCGTGACCGAACTGCCCAGGGCCGACCTCTCCCTCATGCCGAGCGACCTCACGCAGGCCTGCGAGAAGGTGACCTTCGTACAGCTTCCGCCCTTGGGCCGCGGCCGCCGCCGCAGCTGGAAAGAGCCGGATGAGCTCGTCTGGGGCTGGGACGATCTATGGCCGGCTCTGCGCGCTGAGTCCGCACGGGGCTACGACCACCTGCACGTCTTCCGGCTGCGCCTGATGCCCGTCTGGGAAGGGTTGCGTCGACTGGGCTGGTCGGCGAGCCGTCTGGTGCTGGACCTTGATGACATCGAGTCTCGTGCCGTGTGGCGCGGCGTGCTCGTGGGCCACCGCCGGCTCGGCGTGCGCACCTCGGGAGCCCAGGCGATCGAAGCCGCGCGCCTTCGCCTGGCCGAGAACCGTGCAGCTCGCCTGGCGGACGTGGTGCTGGCCTGCTCCCAACTCGATCGCGATGAACTGGCGCGACGATGGCCGGGCTCGCGCGTGGAGGTGGTGCCCAACGTGGTTCCCCTGCGTGAGACGAGCGCCGCTGATCTGACGGGGCCGCTGCGGCTGTTGTTCGTAGGCAGTCTGTTCTACCAGCCCAATGTCGATGCCGTGATGTGGATCGTCGACAAGCTGGTGCCGGCCTTGACGCAAGCCGGTCTGGACTACCAGCTCACGGTGGCCGGCCGTTCGCCGCCGGCAGAGCTGGCTGCGCTTGTGCAGAAGGCTCCTGGCTGCGAGCTGCTGGCCGATGCGCCCGATCTGGCCCCCGTGTACGAGGCCTGTCAAGTTGTTCTCTGCCCCATCCAGTCAGGCGGCGGCACGCGCATCAAGGTGCTGGAAGCCTTGTCCTTTGCGCGTCCGGTGGTATCCACCCGCATCGGTGCGGAGGGGCTGACTCTTCGGCACGAGGTCGACGTGCTGTATGCCGAGTCGGCCGATGAGTTCGTCCGCCAGCTGCAGCGCCTGCGCTCGGATCACGCCTTGGCCGGGCGATTGGCGCATCAGGGGCTGGCGCGTGTGCGCGACGAGTACTCCCTCGAGGCCTTGCAGGTGCGCCTGATGAGGGCGCACGGCGCCGCGCAGCCAGCCTGATCAGCGTTGAGGCGCTGGCACCTTCCAGTCAGGACGCCGCTGCCTTAGCCATTGTTCAAGCATCATCAGGATCCACACCATCTCGCCGTAGTACCCCGGATGCTCGCGCACCTGGGTCTCGAACAGGCGTTGGGCGGCCGAGCCGAGAACCACGCCGCGTGAGACCAGGCCGTCGACCGAATCGCGCGCCAGTGCCAGCAAGGCGGGGTTCTGCAAGAGCCACACGCCGAACGGCAGCCCAAAGCCCTGCTTCTTCTTCTCGATGATCTCCTGCGGCAGAAAGCCACGCAGCGCCTGCTTGAAGAACCAGCGCAGTTGCTGGCCACGCAGCTTGTCGGCGTCGCTGAGCCGCAAGGAAAAGTCCACCAGCGCCGAGTCCAGCATCGGGAAGCCCGGTTCCACACCGGCCAGCCGTGCGCTCACGCGCACCTTGGGCAAGTCGGCCTCGGCAAGGGTGTAGCGCCAGTCGAAGGCCAGGTGGTGGCTCAGTTCGGAGGCGGCTCCTGCCTGCTGCCATACCGCGCGCTGGTGCCGCAGCGGGGCCGCCGTGTCCACGCGGGTCAGAAGCCCTGGGTCCAACACCTGCCGCGGGTCCAGGCGCAGCAGCAGGTTGTAGATCTCCAGCCGATCCGGCATCGGCACCTTGGCCTGTTCGACATAGCTGGCGGCCTTGCGCAGCACGCCCAGGGGCGCCGCCTGTGCGCGGCCGAGCAGGGGTTCCATTAAGCCGCGCCGCACCGGACCGGGAACCCACTGGTACAGGTCGAACAGCTTCTGCTTCGCGTAGCGCGCGTTGCCGCCGAACAGCTCGTCGCCGCCATCGCCGGCCAGTAGGCGGCTCACGCCGTCGGCCTGCGCCATGCGGGCGCAGTAGTAGGCCGGAACTGCGGACGAGTTGCCAAAGGGCTGATCGAAGCTCGCGGCCACCAGCGGAATGCCCGTCACCAGGTCGGCAGGTGTCACGTAGTACTCGTGATGCTGCGTGCCGAAGTGCTTGGACGCGATGCGCGCAAAGGCCATCTCGTCGTAACCCGCGGCGTCGAAGCCGATCGAGTAGCTCGATGCGTTGCCGTCGGTCAGGCGCGAGATCATGCCGGCCACTGTGGAGCTGTCCGTGCCGCCGCTCAGATAGCAGGCGGGCTTGCTGCCGTCGAGTTGCTGTGCCACCGATTCGCGCAGGGTTTCGCGGAACTCGGCCGCCTGCGCCTCGAATCCTCCGCCGGCTTGAGTGTCGAAACGCGGCTGCCAGTAGCGCACCGTCTGCCACTCGCGGCCATCGTGGCAGACGGCATGCCCGGGCGGCACCCTAAACACACCTTCGAAGGCCGTGGCCGGCGAGGGGATCACGTGGAAGTACAGGTACTCGTAGATCGCATCGCAGCGGATGTCGGCCCGGGGTTCGATGTCAGCCAATTCGTCGGCCCTTGAGGCGACGTGCAGCTGGCCGTTCACCACGCGCCAGCAGGCGGGCTCGATGCCGAACGGATCCACCGCCACCCAGCTGCGGCCCTGTGCGTCGCGGCCGGCTACGGCGAAGCCGCCCGACACCTTGGCCAGCGCGGCGGGTCCGGCCTGGGCCAGCTCAAGGGCCAGGCTTTCGGGTGCGACGGAGGTCCGGGTGGCCCCGGTGCGCCAGGGGCGGCCGCGGGCCAGCAGCACGGTCGGTGCCTGGTGGATGCCGTTGGGGTGGTCGGTCATGCGGTGTGGGCCTCGTGCGGGCGGGTGGCTGTCGGGCTGTTCAAAGGTACTCGCGCAGGTCGGACTCGAAGTGCCGCCAGCCCAGGTCCAGCGGGTTGTTCTGTGGCCGCGAGGCCTGCGCCCGCAGCCATTGGCGCAGGTGGTCGCGAAGGCTGCGCCGGCGGGCGGGCTGCGCCTGCGGGCCGTCGGCGCCGTGGAACTCGACGCGTCGGCGCCCGCTCGCCCCGTCCAGCACGATGCGGGCGCCGAGCCCGGGCACCTCGATGGCGTCGGGCAGCGCAGCGGCCTCGGGCTCGGGCGGTTGGTCGACGCAGCTCCACCGCAGGCGCTGATCGCCCACCAGCAGCAGCACGGCCGCGCGCGTGCCCCACAGTGCGCTGGCCGGGCCGCTGTAGGGGTCGAGCCAGCGCACGTCGGCGCCGAGCACGCCCTGCGAGAAGCAACCGTCGCGCAGGCCGCCGCGGGCGGCGAACTGCCGCGTGAGCCGGCTGAAGTGCCCGGCGGCCACGGCGGCCGCACGCGCGTCGCCAGGGTGTTGCAGGGCCTGCGCCAGCAGCGGCACCGGCGCGGCGAACCGGTAGCACAGCGAACGGCCGAAGAGGGGCAGCCCGTCGCTCGCGAACAGCCAGCGGTACCAGCGGCAGAACTCGTCGAGCGCACCGTGCCACGAGTTTGGCAGGCCAGGGGTGCCCATCTGGCGCAGCCAGAAGATCAGGTAGTGGAAGGCCCAGGCGTTGTAGAAGTCCACGCGCCCCTTCGGCCCGTCGCGGAAGCAGCCGTCCGCGAGGCGGAAAGACTCGACACGCTGCAGCCTTGCCTCCGAGACGAAACGGTGGCCGGGCGCCAGTTGCGCAAGACAGGCGTCCACCAGTGCCACGAACAGGTGCCAGTTGTTGTCGGCCGTGTCCTTGCCCACGGCCTGGCCCAGCCAGTGCAGCAGCCGCGCCTTGGCGGGCGCCGGCAGCAGCATGTCGAGCTCGTGTCGCAGCAGCCAAGCACATAGGGCCACGTCGGCCGCCTCGCAGATCAGGGTGCTGCGGTGCGTGATGTCGCCCCAGTAGCCTGGGTGACC
>JALOSN010000455.1 GCA_025458415.1 Hydrogenophaga sp. | reverse complement strand
TCCCGATTCGAGCGCACGCAGCATGATGCCGTGCCCGGGCAGGATGATGCCCCCCAGGAAACGGCCATTCGCGTCGATGGCCTCGACCGTGACCGCTGTTCCGACCATCACCACCACACAGGGACGGGACCGGCCACTGGCCAGCAGGCGCTGTCGGGCCCCGATCATGGCCACCCAGCGGTCCGATCCCAGTCGGGCCGGATGGTCGTATCCGTTGGTGAGCCCGGCCTCGGCACTGCTGGAGACCACCCACTGCGGCGCCACATCCCAGAGTTCCAGCTGCTCTTCGACCCGCCGCTTGACGGCGTCACCGGCCACCACGCAACCGACCACCCAGCGCGGTGCCGGCAGCGAACTCCAGTCGCCTTCGGCCAGTTTTTCAATGTTTTCAAGGAACTGCGCGCCGTGTGCGAGCAGACGGGCGCCGACGCGCGGCTCGCCGTACAACGCCCACTTCAGGCGGGTATTCCCCACGTCCAGAGCCAGGAAAGTCATGGCCGCATTATCGCCACGCACCCATGCCAGCCATGCTGCAACGCAGCAATCAACTTCAGATCAGCCCCATCCAGCAGGCGCGCTGGATCGCGGCCAGCTTGCTGTCGGTCTTGAGCTTGGCCATCGCATTGGCGAGGTGGTAATTGACGGTGCGCTCGGAGCAGTCCATGCGCTGCGCGGTCTCGCGCGCTGTCAGGCCCTCGAAAGCGAGATTGAGGCTTTCCTGCTCCCTCGGACTGAGGTTGAGCCGCTGTTCCGCGATCGAACGCTTGAGCGTCCAGGCGAGTGCCGCCGCTTCGCCGCGGCCGGCGAAAGCGCGCGGACTGAACATGAAGCATTCGAATGCGCGACCTGCCGGCAGGGCAAACGCCACACGGACCAGGGTTTGCTGCCCGTGGGCGAGCCACAGACGGCGCCAACGGCTGTCAGGGTCGTGGGCCGACTTGGCGATTTCCTGCCAGGCCACCAGCGGGGCATCACTGTCGCGCCAGCTGGCACCGAAGTCCCGGCTGCCGGCCAAGGCCTGCGCCGCGCCGAGCAGCCGTGGCGGGTGAATCGCCAGCACCTGCCGATCCTCCTGGCCACCCAGCGGATCCGGACCAAGCACCAGCAAGGCCTCCACACCCTGGTCTTTGAGGGCGCAGAGCCAGTCGGCCAGCACGGCATCCAGGCCGATACTGTCAAAGTTGACAGGCAGGGTCATGACAGACGGTGACGATTGAGACGAGAATGATAAATTGTTATTAACAGACAGCCCACACCCAGGCATCCGCTGACCGCAGCCAACCGTCAGGGACCGACAACGATGACACAGACGAGCAAACCATGCCCCTAGACCGGCTGTGGCTCAACAGTGCCCGCCGGCGACTGGGACGCTGGTTGGTGGACGAGGTGGTGCACACCCCGGCCGAGTTCATCCTCCATCCGTCGCGCACGCGGCTCCAATGGCTGGGCATGTTCACCTTGGTGGGCCATCTGTTCTTTGCGTGGTTCTGGGGTCACTACCTGCCGCAACCCTACGAAAACCCGTGGGTGCGTGTCGGCATCGCCTGCAGCGGGTTGCTGCTGCTGCTGCCCGCCATCACGCGTGACCTGAATGCCCGTTCCACCGTATGGGTGTTCTCCCTGGTGGCCTGGGTGCAGTTGCCACTGTTCTTCTCCTGGATGTACTGGATGAACCATGGTAATGCGGTCTGGCTCGGGTCCATGGCCTGCATGATCGTGATCTATTACCACCTGACCGACTGGCGACTGGCCAGCATCGGCCTCCTTCTCGGGCTGGGTATCAGCCACCTCATCGCAGAGCCTGACCCGCAGGCCTCACAGCGCGTGGCCACGGCCGCCGACCACCTGGCTGTGCTCGGGTTTGCCTGGTCTGCGGCCCTCCTGCTCGGAGCATCCAGCGCCAACCTGAGGCGAACGCGGCTGCTCAACACGCTGAGCACCATCGGCGTGCTGGCCCATGAGATGCGGACCCCGCTGGCCACCCTGAACCTGCTTGCGGACGTGCTGCGCAACCTGGGGCAGCAGGACGTTCCCGAGCCCAAGCGTCGACGCCTGGAGGAACTGGCTGGCCGGCTGCAGGGCCTGGTGAAGTCCATGCACCGCCAGATTGACACCCAGATCGCCAATGCGCAGCTGATGCGGCTGCCCCGCGACGCCACCCCCATCCAGGCCGCTGAACTCGTGCATGGGGCTGTCTCGTCCTATCCATACCGGTCCAGCCGCGAGCGCGACTGCGTCCAGGTCCACATCCAGCAGGACTTCTGCTTCAAGGGCTCACGGCAGCTGTTCACGCAGACGATCAACAACCTGCTGAAGAATGCGCTGCACGCGCTGGCTGCGGCCAGCTCGGTGCCCACGCCAGGGGCATTGCGCATCGACATCGGCGTGCACCACGGCCGTGGCCGTATCGCAGTCACCGACGAAGGGGTGGGCATCGCCCACGAGCACCAGCCCCGTGTGTTCGAACCCTTTTTTTCCACCCAGTCGGGGGCCGGCAGCGGCCTGGGGCTGACCTTCTGCAAGAATGTGATCGACGCCGCAGGAGGCAACATCTCTCTGCTGTCCGAACCCAACCACGGCACGGTCTTCATCATCGACCTGCCCCTGTATTCCTCGCCCTGATGCCGTCGCCTCCGCAGGCCACCCGCCCACCCGGCCCGATCCGTCGCAGATGAACCCGACTTTCCCGCTCTTTCACCGGTCCGGCAGCACGGTCTTCGTTGACGACGACCCTGACTACCTGGAGATGCTCGGCATGGTGATGCCCTCCCACTGGCAGGTGGAG
>JALOSN010000033.1 GCA_025458415.1 Hydrogenophaga sp. | reverse complement strand
ACCTGAGCTTGCGGTCCCTGATGCACCGCGCTGACAACGGTTCACAAGATGGGCGTGTCACCGCATGAACACCTTGCAACGCTGGATCTACCGGGAAGTCTTCACGGCCGTGGCTTTTGTGCTCGTGGCGTTTCTGTCGCTGTTTTTCTTCTTCGATTTCGTCGACGAACTGACAGCGCTGGGCAGGCCATCACGCCTGGACCCGAACCGGGTGTACGAGCTGCGCCACGCACTTCTGTATGTGAGCCTGTTGCTGCCGAGCCGGATCTATGAGCTGATGCCCATTGCGGTGCTGATCGGCTCCATTTTTGTGTTGGCCCGCATGGCTCAGGGATCCGAGTACACCATCCTGCGAACCAGCGGCCTGGGGCCATGGCGCGCCCTGCGCATGATGCTGGGCATGGGGGTGGTGTTTGTGGCCATCACCTTTGCCGTCGGCGATTACGTTGCCCCCGTGGCCGACAAGACAGCCCAGCTGCTCAAGGCACGTTACCAGGGGCGGGTGTTGGGCGGCCAGACGGGCGCCTGGCTCAAGGAGCGTCAGGAGTACAGCAACTTTTCGGTCAACGTCGAGTCGATGACGCCCTCCGGCGAACTGTCCCAGATCCGCATCTTCGAATTCGACAA
This sequence comes from Hydrogenophaga sp., assembly GCA_025458415.1. GTDB lineage: Bacteria > Pseudomonadota > Gammaproteobacteria > Burkholderiales > Burkholderiaceae_C > Hydrogenophaga. The sequence continues at coordinate 7,324 of JALOSN010000033.1, read as the reverse complement.
CCAGGGGTTTCTGGTGTCCACGATGACAGCCGTCAGCGGACAGATCGAGCGCGACGAAGCCTGGACCCTGAGAAAAGTACAGCGCCGGGAGTTCGATACAGCAGGGCTGTCCTCGGCCCGGATCACCCACACGGAGACAGACCGGTTGCGCTGGCCAAGCTCGTTGTCAGCCGAGATGGTGTCTGTCGCCCTGCTTCGACCCGACCGCATGCGCACGACCGACCTGTTTGCCTATGTGCGCCACCTGGAAGCGAACAACCAGACGGCACAACGTTACGAGATCGAGTTCTGGCGCAAGGTCTTCTACCCGTTGAGCTGCCTGGTGATGGTTGTGCTGGCCTTGCCATTTGCCTATCTGCACTTCCGGTCCGGGAGCATCACCGGCTTTGTGTTTGGCGGAGTGATGATCGGGATCAGCTTTTTCCTGCTGAACAATGTGTTTGGCTACATCGGCAACCTCAATGACTGGCGTCCATGGCTGGCGGCGGCCTCGCCGGCCATGATCTATTCCGTGGTTTCGCTCGGTGCTTTCGGCTGGCTGGTGTTGCGGAGGTAGTGCAGATGCTGGGTGTGGTGGTGTTTGCGCACGGATCGCGTGATCCGCTCTGGCGCCAGCCGGTGGAGGCGGTGGCAGCGGCGATTTCCGCTGCCGATCAGGGCGCCATCGTGCGCTGTGCCTACCTCGAGCTCAGTGAGCCCGATCTGGTTGCGGCCGTGCGCGAGGTGGTGCAGGCAGGTGCCACGAGTGTGCGGGTACTCCCCCTTTTTTTCGGCATGGGCAAACATGCCAGGGAGGATCTGCCGCTGCTCATGGGCGAGCTCCGGGAAGCGTTTCCATCCATCCGTATCGACAAACTGCCAGCAGCCGGTGAGGACAGGCGTCTGACGGAGTTGCTCGCCCGCATCGCGCTGGAGCCGCTGAAATGAACCTGCACCAGTTCAAATTCGTACAGGAAGCGGTTCGCCGCAACCTCAACCTGACCGAAGCAGCCAAAGCGCTGCATACCTCCCAGCCCGGCGTATCCAAGGCCATCATCGAACTGGAAGACGAGCTGGGCATCGAGATCTTTGCCCGGCACGGCAAGCGCATCAAGCGGGTCACAGAGCCGGGACAGCAGGTGCTGCGCAGCATCGAGATCATCCTGCGCGAGGTGAACAACCTCCGACGCATTGGCGACCAGTATTCGGCGCAGGACAATGGCACACTGTCCATCGCAACCACACACACACAGGCGCGCTACGTGCTCCCAGGGCCGGTGGCCAGACTCAGGCAGGCCTACCCCAAAGTCGCTGTCAGTCTGCACCAGGGATCGCCGGACCAGGTGGCCCGCATGCTGCTGGAAGAGGTCGCCGAGATCGGCATGGCCACCGAATCGCTGACCCGCTATCCTGAACTGGTCACCCTGCCATGCTATGAGTGGCAGCACATGCTGGTCTTCCCCTTCGGTCATCCCCTGCTGGATAGGGAGCGCATCTCGCTGGAAGATCTGGCGCAGGTTCCGCTTGTGACCTACCACCCCAGTTTCACGGGCCGAAGCCGCATCGACCAGGCATTTGCGCTCAGGCAGCTGCAGCCCAACGTGGTCCTGGAGGCCATCGATTCGGACGTGATCAAAACCTATGTCAGATTGGGCATGGGCGTCGGAATCGTCGCGGAAATGGCCGTTCTGGGGGAGAACCAGTCGCCGGACCTCGTGGCCCGCCCCGCCTCACACCTGTTCGGCCACAACCTGGCCCGGGTCGCGTTCAAGCGTGGCACCTACCTGCGTCACTTCGTGATTCGTTTTGCAGAACTGCTGAGCGACCGCCTGAGCAAGGAGAGCATCCTGCGTGCCATGGCGGGATCCCACGAGGACTATGACATCTGACAAGACGCCCGCGCCAGCCTCTGCAGCAGCCAGCAAGACCAGCGGTCAAACACCATGAGCCTTTCAGTACCCCCCCGAACACCCCGCCTCTCGTCCCGCTTGCCCCATGTAGGAACGACCATTTTCACCGTGATGTCCGCCCTGGCCACCGAGACCGGGGCTGTCAACCTTGGACAGGGGTTCCCCGACTTTGACTGTGATCCGGCACTGATCGAGGCTGTCCACCAGGCCATGCTGGCCGGCCACAACCAGTATCCTCCCATGCCCGGTGTGGCCCCTCTGCGGCAGGCCATGGCCGACAAGATGCTGGCGCTCTACGGGTTGGTCTGCGACGCTCAGGCCGGAATCACGGTGACCGCCGGCGCGACCCAGGCCCTGTTGACGGCCGTTCTCAGCGTCGTCCATCCCGGCGACGAAGTCATCGTCCTCGAACCCTGCTACGACAGCTATGTCCCCAACATCGAGCTGGCCGGGGGTGTGGTGGTGCGGGTGCCTTTGACCCCGGGCAGCTTCCGGCCCGACTTCGACGCCATTGCCGCTGCCATCGGGCCGCGCACGCGAGCCATCATGATCAACACCCCGCACAACCCGAGCGGACAGGTCTGGCACAAGAACGACATGCAGCGCCTGGACGAGCTGCTGGCCCCCACCGACATACTGGTCATCAGCGACGAGGTTTACGAGCACATGGTGTATGACGGTGAGCGTCACGAAAGTGTCGCCCGCCACCCTGGCCTGGCTGCACGTGCCTTCATCGTCAGCAGCTTCGGCAAGACCTACCACGTCACCGGCTGGAAGGTGGGCACCGTGGTTGCACCGCCATCGCTGATGGCCGAGTTCCGCAAGGTCCACCAGTTCAACGTGTTCACTGTGAACACCCCCATGCAGCATGCGTTGGCGACCCACATGGCCAATCCGGCTCCTTACCTGGAACTGCCCGGGTTCTACCAGCGCAAGCGCGATCTGTTCCGGCAAGGGCTTGAGCTCACCCGTTTCCGGCTGTTGCCTGGTCAGGGTACCTATTTCCAGTGTGTCTCCATTGAAGATCTGGCTGTGCCAGAGCGCGAGCTGCCCGAAGCCGAATTTTGCCAATGGATAACCCGGGAGGTCGGTGTGGCGGCCATTCCACTGTCGGCCTTCTATGGCAACGGTTTCGACCAGAAGGTGATCCGGTTCTGCTTCGCCAAGCGCGACGAGACGCTGCGTGAGGCCTTGAAGCGCCTGGCCAGGCTCTGATTCAGCAGCGCACCGGGTTACGGCAGAACCGCTCCAGTTCGCGCACCACCCCCTGCCCGCGGACCGCCTGCCGGGCTCCGGGTCCCACCTCAAGGCTGAGCTTCATTTCGTACTTGCGGAAGAAGTCGTCGAACAGTTCACCTCCCAGGGTACCGGTGGCGGTGAGGCTGTCGTCGCGGGCGTTGTGCTCCAGCAAGATCGCACACAAGGGCTGATCGGCCGGTCCGTTCAACACCTGGGCGCCCTTGGACGGGTCGTACTGGCTGTGGTCGGCGCAACAGTGGATCAGGTCGTTGCCTTTGCTGGGTGTCTGGGGGTTGACTGCAGGACCCTTGCGAAAACTGATGAAGCTCAGCTCCCGCGTCGGATAGACCAGCTTGTGGGCGCAAATGGCAGAAAACGCCACAATGCTTGAACGGGATCCGACCCCGCCCGGCCATGTGTACCGGGACTTGTCCTTGGTCTCCAGCACGATCGGCGAGGTTCGCTTGCCCAGATCCAACAGGAACACGGGCGTGGACTCGAACGGGTAGTGAAACAGGTAGTTGGTCTGCTGTCGCAAGCTGGAGGCACGCACAGGCTGCCCGACCTCATCCACAAGCAGCACCCGCTCATAGGACTTGGGCCGGACCTGGGCCGCCCAAGCGGCCTGCCCCATCAGCGCAAGCGCGCCCGACGCGCCCAATGCACAGGCTTCGACAAATTCACGTCTTTCCACCGAGATTCTCCTGCAGACCGACTGGTTGCCCCGTTTACATGGGCAAGTGAAACGCAGCCTCCTTCGGCTGTCAATCCGGCACACCCATGACCCATTGCACACGAGGGACACCGCGTCGCCGGGTGCACCCTGCGTGAACCGCATCACGAATCGCGAGAAAAGGGATGGATACACGACCGACCGACTGCATCCACCCGGCGAGGGCGGACGTATCTCAAGGTACTCCGACGCTGGCCGATACCTTCCCAATGATTCGGACCGCCCCTTGTGTCATTCGTCAACGAGTACCTGCATGAATACCCAGACATTGCATCGTCAACATCCAGTGCAACCCCGACACCGCCTGAGGCACGTCGTCGCCGGCGCATCTGACAGGCTCATGGTCAGAATCGGGCGCTACGCCTTGTGGTCGCTGGCTTCACTGGCCTGTGTACTGGGCTCAGCAGCGACGGCAGCCGAACGGTCGAGCGTCCTGGAGGCCGTCCAGGTACCTGCATGGGTCGAGCGGCACGGACAGCAGAGGCCGGCCCAGCCGGGACAGCTGCTGCGCGCAGGCGACCTTGCCATCACGGCATCGGGCTCGCGCATGCTGATCCGCATGCCGGACCGGAGCATGATCAAACTGGGAGAAGACACCCGGTTGGTCATTGAGCAGATGGAGATGAGTCTGCGTGACGCTGCGGGCCGGTCCGACCTCAAGGCGGGTCTGAGCCTGATCACGGGGGTCTTCCGTTACGCCACCGACTACACCAGCAAGGCACTGGGTCATGGCCGCGAGGTGAATCTGCGCATGGCTACGGCCACCGTCGGCATCCGCGGTACCGACTTCTGGAGCATGACCGATGCCGACCATGATGCCGTCTGTGTATTCGAAGGCAAGGTCGACGTGCTGCGTGAGGGCAAGGACACCATTTCGTTGACCAAGCCAGGTGCCTTCTGGGTGGTGTTCACCGGCCAGCCCGAGAAGCCGGCAGGACAGGCAAGCCCTGACCAGCTGGCCAAGTTCATTGATCAGGCCGACATGCAGCCAGGTCGGGGCGTGCTCGTCTCCGGCGGGCGCTGGCGGGTGGTGGCGGGTGTCGCGGCCAGTGCGACGCAAGCAGCCGAATTGCGTGATCGGCTGCGAACCGCCGGCTACCCTGCGGTGGCAGTGACCCGCCAGGCACGCCACGAGGTGCGCATCAACGAACTGGCCACCAAGGAAGACGCCGAGCACGTGCTGGCCCGGCTGTCCTCCGGTGAGCGCCTGCTGCTGCCTTCATCCCGCGTGGCAATGTCGGCCGACTGACACCATCAGCTGTTCAACTGCGACCAGGCCTTGTCCAGCCGCTTGAGGCTGACCGGCTGCGGCGTTCGAAGCTCCTGCGCGAAGAAGCTCACCCGCAGTTCCTCCAGCAGCCAGCGCACTTCCTGCAGCCGTGCGTCCTGCACGCCTTTGCGTTCCGCCAAAAGGCGCCAGAAGCGTTGGTCCTGCGGTCGCAGTTCGGCGAACTTGGCCGCGTCGCGCGCCGGGTCGCTGCGCAGCTTGTCCAGCCGTAGCTGCACCGCCTTGAGGTAACGCGGGAAATGCTGCAGCTGCGCATACGGCGTGACGCTCAGGAAGTTCCTGGGCACCAGGCGCTGCAGCTGCTGCTGCACGTCGGTCGCCACGTCGGCCGGCGGCTTGCTGTCTTTGAGCTTGCGAGCCGCCGCCGCATATTCGGTCAGGATCAAACCCGCCTGACGTGCGATCTCGTTGGCGATCAGGGTCAGGCGTCCCCTGCCCTCGTCCACCCGCGCCTTGAAGGCGGTCGCATCGGCTGGCAGCGGCTCGCCGAGGAACGCCCGGTCCAGGGCAAGATCCAGGATCTGTTGCCTGAGCTCTTCCAGCGTACCTCCACCGCTCCCGTTCTCGGCCTTGCCGACGGTCATGTAGGCCACACCCATGGCCTGCAGGCCGGGCAGGTTTTTCTCAAGGTACTTGAGCGCGTCCTTGATCTGCAACGCGAACAGGCGACGCAGGCCGGCGCGGTGGCGCGTCTGCGCCAACTCAGGTTCGTCGAAGACCTCGATGCGCACCGCGTCACCTTCATCGATGAGCGCCGGGAAGCCGATCAGCGTCTGGCCTCCCTTGCGGATCTCCATCAGCTCGGGCAGCTCGCCAAAGTCCCAGGTGCTGTGCCGCTGCTCGGCGCTGGACGCCTTCGAGCCGGGCTCAACGGGTGCCATGACCTTGTGCGGGGCAGGCTCACGGCGTGCGTGTTCGGCAGGGCGCGCCGGGGCCGGAGTCGCGATGTCCTGCAGCTTGAGGGACGCCAGCGCCTGGAAGGCCCCGCGCGCCTTGGAACCCAGCTCGGCCTTGAGCGCGCCCAGATTGCGGCCCTGGCCCAGCTGGCGGCCGTGTTCGTCCACCACACGCAGGTGCATGAAGTGGTGGGCCGGCAGCATGTCGACCTTGATGTCGTTGCGCTGCACCGGCAGCTGTGTCGCGTCACGCACCAGCTTGAGCAAGGCATCCATCAGGTTGCCGCTGGCAAATACCTCGGGCTGGCACAGGGCATCCGTCATGCGTTCGGCCGTCTGCGGCAGCGGCACGAGGCGAGAACGCGGCCGCTGGTGCAGGGTCTTGAGCAGGGCTTGCACCTTGTCCTTGAGCATGCCGGGCACCAGCCAGTCGCAGCGGTCTTCGCTGACTTGGTTGAGCGCGAAGATCGGCACGGTCACGCTGACGCCGTCGCGAGGGTCGCCCGGCTCGTGCAGGTAGGCGGCGGCACAGTCCACACCGCCCAGGCGAATGGTCTTGGGATATGCCTGCGTGGTGATGCCCGCGGCCTCGTGCCGCATCAGTTCTTCGCGCGTCAGGAACAGCAGCTTGGGGTTCTCGCGCGAGGCGTCGCGCCACCAGCGCTCGAAATCGGCGCCCGCGCACACGTCGGCCGGGATCTGCTGTTCGTAGAAGGCGTAGATCAGCTCGTCATCGACCAGCACGTCCTGCCGCCGCGCCTTGTGCTCCAGCTCCAGCACCTCGCGCACGGTCCGGCGGTTGGCCGCGAGAAAAGGCAGCTTGCTGTCCCAGGTGTCCTCGTGCAGATGCCCCACCAGGGCCTCGCGGATGAAGATCTCGCGCGCGCCGGCCGGATCCACCTTGCTGTAGTCCACACGGCGCTGCTGGTAGACCACCAGGCCGTAGAGTGTGGCGCGCTCGTAGGCGCTGACGCGGCCGGCTCTCTTCTCCCAGTGCGGGTCCAGCACCTGTTTCTTCAGCAGGTGACCACCCACCTGTTCCAGCCACGGCGGCTCGATGCTCGCAATGCCACGCCCGAACAGGCGCGCGGTTTCCACCAGTTCGGCGCAGACGATCCATCGGCCTGGCTTTTTGCTCAGGTTGGCGCCGGGGTGGCGATGGAACTTGATACCGCGCGCGCCCAGGTACCAGTCCTCGGCGTCGTTCTTGCAGCCGATGTTGCCCAGCAGGCCCGCCAGCATGGACAGGTGCAACTGCTCGTACGACGCCGGCGTGGTG
>JALOSN010000032.1 GCA_025458415.1 Hydrogenophaga sp. | reverse complement strand
CCGCCGCCGGTACGACGTGACCATCCGTGGTGGTGGCATCGTGGGGCAGACGCTGGCCCTGCTGCTGGCCCGTGAGCGCCTGCGGGTGGCCCTGGTCGATGCGCCCGGCAGCGCACCGGCCGCGCCGCGTCCGGCCGACGTGCGGGCCTACGCCCTCAACAGTGCCTCGCGAGACCTGCTGCAGTCCCTTCGTTGCTGGCCCGACACCGACAGCGCGTCGGATTCGCCACCTTGTGTCACCCCGGTGCGTGCCATGCAGGTGCAGGGGGACGAGGGGGGTCGACTGGGCTTCGACACCGCTGAACAAGGGGGCGAGGCCCTGACCTGGATTGTCGACGTGCCGGCCCTGGAGCGCCGGCTGGCCGAAGCGGTCGGCTACCAGAGCGGCGTCGACCGGCTCGCCGAAGCGCCGGCCAGTCCGCTGACCGTCGTCTGTGAAGGCAAGCGCAGCCAGACCCGCGAGGCGCTGGGCATCGAGTTCGACGTCCGGCCTTACCCCCATCAAGCGCTGGCGGCACGACTGCGCTGCGAACAGCCCCACGGGGGCGTGGCACGCCAGTGGTTCCGCGACGGCCAGATCATGGCCCTGTTGCCGCTGGAAGGTGATCAGGGCCATGCCGTGGCGCTGGTCTGGTCGCTGCCGGCCGGTGATGCACAGGAAACCCGGGGTCTGGATGCCACCCGCTTTGTGGAGGCGGTACAGAATCGCTGCCAGCATGTGCTGGGATCCATGTCCCTGGAAGGACCTGTTCAGGCCTGGCCGCTGGAACTCTCGCGTGCCCGCCGCTGGATTGCCCGCACCCCCCAAGGCGCAGCGGTGCTGGCCGGCGATGCCGCCCACGCCATGCACCCGCTGGCCGGCCAGGGCCTGAACGTCGGCCTGGCCGATGCGGCCGAGCTGGCGCGCGTGCTGCACGAACGCGAGTACTGGCGTGACCTGGGCGACATGCGCCTGCTGCGCCGCTACGAAAGGGCACGCCAGACCGACGTCCGCACCATGGGCTGGTTGACCGACGGCCTGTTCAACCTGTTCGGACACGACGACAGCCGGGTCCAGGCACTGCGCAACTGGGGCATGACCCGGGTTGACCACCTGGGCCATCTCAAGCACTGGCTGGTCCGCCAGGCCTCGGGCGTGCGTGCCTGAACTAGCTCTTCTGGCACCCTTTTCCCCCTGTATTCCCTCACCGGATGGCCTTCATGAAAACCCTGCGAATCGCCCTGCTGATCTTCCTGTCCACCCTGAGCTTGGGTGTTCTGGCCCAGGAAGCGGCCATCCGGAAGAACCTGTCCGAACGCCTGCCCAACCTGCCGCCCATCGACGAGGTGAGCAAGACACCGATCGAGGGCCTGTATGAGGTGCGCGTCAACCAGACCGACATTTTCTATACCGACGCCCAGGGCAACTACCTCATCCAGGGTTCGCTGATCGACGTCCGTGCCCGCGTCGACCTGACCGAGCAGCGGCTGCAAAAGCTCACGGCGGTGGACTTCAAGGACCTTCCGCTGAAGGACGCCTTCACCATCGTGCGTGGCAACGGCAAGCGGCAGATGGCCCTGTTCAGCGACCCCAACTGCGGCTTCTGCAAGCGCTTTGAGCGCGACCTGCTCAAGATCAACGACGTCACGGTACACGTCTTCCTCTATCCCATCCTCGGCCCCGACTCCATTGCCAAGTCGCGCCACATCTGGTGTGCCAAGGACAAGGAAAAGGCCTACCTCGACTGGATGCTCAACAACGTGACCCCGGCCGCGGCCAGTTGCGAGACCGGGGCCATCGACCGCAATGTGGCCTTTGGCCGCCAGCAGCGCATCAACGGCACACCGGCCAGCTTCTTCGTTGATGGCTCACGGCTGGCGGGCGCTGTCGGTGTCGATCAGGTCGCCCGCAAGCTGGCCGAAGCCAGACCATGAGCCTGACGCCGCTGCACGACGCCAACGACCGAGCCCTGGTGCACACCCTGGGCTATGCCGGACTGATTCCCTTCGTGCTGCTGGCCCTGCTGCTGTGGCTGGTCGAACCGCAGCTGCAGGCCTGGGTGTCGATCGCTCTGGCCGGCTACGCAGCGCTGATCGTGTCCTTTCTCGGTGGCATCCACTGGGGGCTGGCCTGGCAGGCCGGACACGACGGCGCCAACACCGCCCGACACGCGCTGCGCCGACACTTCATCTGGGGCGTCATGCCCTCGCTGCTCGCCTGGCCCGGTTTGTTGATGCCGGCCTACGCCGGCCTGGCCTGGCTCGGCTTCATGCTGGTGCTGTGCTACCTTGTCGACCGACGCCTGTACCGGCATGCCGGGCTGGCCGACTGGCTCACCCTGCGTTTTCACCTGTCAGCGGTTGCGGCACTGAGCTGCTTCGTCGGTGCCGCTGCCATCTGACCCTGCACCGGGTCCACTGCCATTGCCATGACCACAGCACGCCCCCGCCGCGCTCCCGCCCCAGAACAGGCGGTTCGCTACCGCGTGTCCGTCCTTGACCCCCATGCGCACCTGCTGGGCGTGACCCTGGAACTGCCGCGTCCCGGCGAACGCCAGGTGCTGAGCCTGCCGGTCTGGATTCCCGGCAGCTACATGGTGCGCGAGTTTTCCCAGCATCTGCAGCACCTGGTCGCCTCGCAGGATGGTCGCCAGCTGTCTCTGTCACAGCTGGACAAGCACCGCTGGCAGGTCCGGGCCGACCCCGCGCATCCGCTGGTGCTCCACTACGAGGTCTATGCATTCGATGCGTCGGTGCGCACGGCCTTTCTGGACAGCACGCGCGGGTTCTTCAACCCGACCAGCGTGTGCCTGCGCGCCGAAGGCCTCGAGGCGCTCCGGCACGAACTGCACATCGGCGCTGAGCGCCTGCCCACCGACTGGCAGGTGGCCACCGCCCTGGCGCCCCTGGAAACCGACTCGACCGGTTTCGGCAGCTACCAGGCGACCGACTATGACGAACTGGCCGACAGCCCGTTCGAGCTCGGCCCCTTTTGGAGCGCCGATTTCGAAGCGGGCGGCGTACCTCACCGCTTCGTGGTCAGCGGCGCTGGCGACTGGTTCGACGGTGAGCGGCTGGTGGAGGACACCCGACGCATCTGTGAGCAACAGATCCGCTTCTGGCATGGCGACGGACCGCCCCCGTTCGACCGCTACGTGTTCATGCTGCATGCCAGCGCCGAAGGCTATGGAGGCCTGGAGCACCGGCAATCGACCGCCCTGATCTGTGCCCGGACCGACCTGCCCGCCGTGGTCACCGAGCCGGCGCCGGCCGACAACGGCAAAGCGGGGAACGGCAAGCCGAGCGAGGGCTACACCACCTTGCTGGGTCTGATCAGCCACGAATACTTCCACACCTGGAACGTCAAGCGCCTGCGCCCGGCCGAGTTCCGGCACCACGACTACGACCGCGAGAACTACACCGAACTGCTCTGGTTCTTCGAGGGCTTCACCAGCTATTACGACGACCTGATGCTGCGGCGCGCCGGTCTGATCGACGACACGGCCTACCTGCGCCTGATGTCCAAGACCATCAACCAGGTGCTGCAGACCCCGGGACGCCACGTGCAGAGCGTGGCCCAGGCCAGCTTCGACGCCTGGGTCAAGTACTACCGCGTGGGCGAGAACACCGCCAACGCCACGGTCAGCTACTACACCAAAGGCGCCCTGGTCGCCCTGTGCCTGGACCTGACACTGCGCGCCGAAGGTCACACCAGCCTGGATGAGGTCATGCGCGCGTTGTGGCAACGGACCGATGGCGGACCGATGCGCGAGGCCGACCTGGACCGGGTGCTGCGAAAACTGGGCCGTCGCAGCTTCGCCGATGAACTGTCCCGCTGGGTGCATGGCACGGAGGATCTGCCGGTTCTGCAGTTGCTGGAACGCCATGGCCTGCAGGTACACCACGACAACGCACCGCTGGCCCAGCAGCTGGGCCTGCGCGTGAGCGAGACCGACGGCATCGTGATCAAGCAGGTGCTGCGCGGCGGTGCCGGCGAAGCCGCCGGTCTGGCGGCAGGCGACGAATGGCTGGCCATCGAACTGCCTGCTGCCCGTCGGGGCGGACCGGGCGAAGCCTGGCGCGTGCGCAAGCTGGACGAGGTCAAGCTGCTGCGCGGACGCCGCCAGCGTGTCACCGCGCTGGTCTCGCGTGACCGCCGGCTGCTGCGCTGCCCGATCGAATGGCCTGCCGCCACGCAGACGGTGCGGCTGGCGGTGGCGGACGCCACCCTGCTTGCCCGCTGGCTGCAACACAGCCCGGACTGATCACCCTGCCACACCCGGGACGGGTGTTCTAGCGCTTGCGCAGGTCCACCACCCGCTTGGCCTTGCCCTGGCTGCGCTCGACACCCCCCTCGGGCCGCAACTCCACCTCGACACTGCTGCCCACGTAGACCTTGACCTCGTGGCGCAGCAGTTCGGCCGCCGCGCGGGCCTCGATGCTGTCGGGCGACAGGCCGGGCCGGGTCTCGATGGCCACCGTCAGGTTGTCCATCGGGCCTTCGCGCGTCAGGATGCACTGGTAGTGCGCAGTGAGCTCCGGGCGTTTGAGGATGAGTTCCTCGATCTGCGTCGGAAACACGTTGACGCCGCGCACGATCATCATGTCGTCGCTGCGGCCGGTGATCTTTTCCATGCGGCGCATGGTGCGCGCCGTGCCGGGCAGCAGACGGGTGAGGTCGCGCGTGCGGTAGCGGATGATGGGCAGCGCTTCCTTGGTCAGGCTGGTGAAGACCAGTTCGCCCAGCTCGCCGTCGGCCACCGGTTCGCCCGTCTCGGGGTTGATGATCTCGGGGTAGAAGTGGTCTTCCCAGATCGTCGGGCCGTCCTTGGTCTCGACGCACTCGTTGGCCACACCCGGCCCCATGACCTCGGACAGGCCGTAGATGTCGACGGCATCGATGTCCATGCGGGCCTCGATGGCCACGCGCATGTCGTTGGTCCAGGGCTCCGCCCCGAAGATACCGATGCGCACGCTGCTCTCACGCGGGTCGATGCCCTGCCGCTCGAACTCGTCGGCAATGGCCAGCATGTAGCTGGGCGTGACCATGATGATGTCGGGCTGGAAGTCCTGCATCAGCTGCACCTGGCGCTCGGTCTGGCCGCCACCAAATGGCACCACCGTCAGGCCCAGCTTTTCGGCGCCGTAGTGGGCACCCAGGCCACCGGTGAACAGGCCGTAGCCATAGCTGACGTGCACCATGTCGCCGGGTTTGGCGCCGCTGGCGCGGATGCTGCGCGCAACCACCCCGGCCCAGGTGTCGATGTCCTTGAGCGTGTAGCCCACCACGGTCGGTTTGCCGGTGGTGCCGCTGCTGGCGTGGATGCGCGCGCACTGTTCCCTCGGCACGGCGAACATGCCGAAGGGGTAGCTGTCGCGCAGGTCCTTCTTGGTGGTGAACGGAAACTTCGACAGGTCGGCCAGGGTCCTGCAATCGTCCGGGTGCACGCCCGCCTCGTCGAACTTGCGACGGTAGACCGGCGAGTTCCGGTAGGCGTGGCGCAGCGTGGTCTGCAGTCGCTTGAGCTGCAGGGCACGCAGTTCGTCGATGCTGGCCTTCTCGATCGGCTCGAGCGGAAAGTGGTTCATGCGCCCTCCTCCTCGGGAAAGATGCTGCCGGGAATCACTGCGCTTTTGCCGCGGAACATGGCCACCACCTCGCCCTTCTGGTTGCTGACCTTCATGTCGTAGATGCCGTGCCGTCCTTGCAGCACCTGCTCCTGGCCTTCGCAGGTCAGCACATCGCCTTCGAGGCCCGGCTTGAGAAATTCGATGCTGCAGCCAGCCGCCACCGCGTTGCGGTTGTAGCTGTTGCAGGCGTAGGCAAACGTGGTGTCCGCCAGCGTGAAGATGAAGCCACCGTGGCAAATCTTGTGACCGTTGAGGTGCAGGGCTTTGACCGCCATGCGCAGCACGGCGCGCCCGGGCGTCACACTCACGATCTCGATGCCCATGGTCTCGCGGGCCGCCACGTCGGCGGCAAACATGGCCTCGCCGACCCGGGTCGCGCGTTGTTCTGGGGTCATCCTCATGCCCCTTTGAACTGCGCCGGGCGCTTCTGGCGGAAAGCCATCACACCCTCGATATAGTCGTGTGTGCGGCCAAGGGCCGACTGGGTGTCGCGCTCGGCGTCCAGTTGCTCGTTGAGCGAGCGCTTGCCGGCATCGCGCAGCAGCGCGCGCGTGGCCACCAGGGCCTGGGTGGGCATCACGGCCAGCTTGTCGGCCATGGCCAGCGCGGTGGCCAGCGGATCGTCGGCCACATCCCAGATCATGCCCCAGTCTTTGGCCTGCTGGGCCGGCAGCTTGTCGCCGGTCATGGCCAGCGCCATGGCGCGTGCCAGACCCAGACGCTCAACCAGAAACCAGCTGCCACCGGCGTCCGGAATCAGTCCGATCTTGCTGAACGCCTGGATGAAACTGGCGCCGGGCGCGGCAATCGCGATGTCGCAGGTCATGGCCAGCGAGGCACCGGCACCGGCCGCCACGCCGTTGACGGCAGCAATGACCGGGAAGCGCAACGACTGGATGCGACGCGCGGTCGGGTTGAAAGCCTGGTCGATGACCGGACCCGGGTCGGCGCGCTCGACCAGGTCGGGGCCGGGTTCGAAGTCGAATTCGGCCAGATCGGCGCCGGCACAGAAACCGCGGCCGGCACCGGTGATGACCAGGGCCCGGATCACCGGGTTGGCCTCGGCACGGTCGAGCGCGGCCCAGAGGTCGCGGTGCATCTGCCGCGTGAAACTGTTGAGCGCCTCGGGGCGGTTCAGGGTGACCAGGGCTACGGCGCCACGTTCTTCGTAGAGAACGGTGGGACCCGCTGTGGGTGCGTTCATGGGCAATCGTCTCCTCGGGCCATCGACATGCGGCACCTGTGTTCGGGGAATCCCTGCAATTTACCATTAACCGACCGATGGGTCGGTTAATGTTTTCCCTCGGTACCGGTTCTGGGCGGGCCGCACCGCAACGGCTATAGTTGACGTGTACGTCAATTCACCCCCTTCCACGCAGGACACACCATGAGCGAGACATCCTCCCCCGAACTGATCCAGGTGCGCACCGAAGGCCGCGTCGGCATCATCACCCTCAACCGGCCCAAGGCGCTCAACGCCCTCAACGACCAGCTGATGAACGAACTGGGGGCCGCGCTCAAGGGCTTCGACGCCGACGACAACATCGGCTGCATGGTCATCACCGGCAGCGAGAAGGCGTTTGCCGCCGGCGCCGACATCGGTGCCATGGCCACCTACAGCTTTGCCGATGTCTACAAGGGCGACTACATCACCCGCAACTGGGAAACCATCCGCAGCATCCGCAAGCCCATCATTGCGGCCGTCAGCGGCTTCGCCCTGGGCGGTGGCTGCGAACTGGCCATGATGTGCGACTTCATCATCGCCGCCGACAACGCCAGGTTCGGCCAGCCCGAGATCAAGCTGGGCATCATCCCGGGCGCCGGCGGTACCCAGCGCCTGCCGCGGGCCGTCGGCAAGGCCAAGGCCATGGACCTGGCGCTGACCGGCCGCATGATGGACGCCGCCGAGGCCGAGCGCGCCGGTCTGGTCAGCCGGGTGGTGCCGCTGGACAAGCTGATGGACGAGACCCTGGGCGCGGCGCTGCAGATCTGCCAGTACTCGCAGATCGCCGTGATGGCCGCCAAGGAGTGCGTGAATCGCGCCTACGAAGGCACGCTGGCCGACGGCGTGATGTTCGAGCGTCGGCTGTTCCATGCGCTGTTCGCCACAGAAGACCAGAAGGAAGGCATGGACGCTTTTGTGAACAAACGGGCGGCGGTGTTCAGGCACCAGTGAGCCCGCTCGGCAGGACGCGCGGCGGCATGGAACCCCCATCAGGCGGGTCGCGTCGGCTTGTTGAGCGGCAAAAATTCTGGCTATAATTTGCGTCTTTCGGCGATATAGCTCAGTTGGTTAGAGCGCAGCATTCATAATGCTGATGTCGGTGGTTCAAGTCCACCTATCGCCACCA
>JALOSN010000031.1 GCA_025458415.1 Hydrogenophaga sp. | reverse complement strand
TCGGGCCACCTGCTTGTATACCTGTGGCTCGAGGAACCGGAAGGCCAGGTCCTCCATCTCCCATTTGATCTGCCAGATGCCCAGACGGTTGGCCAGCGGAGCAAACACCGTCAGAGACTCACTGGCAATGGCCTCGCCCGGATCACCCTTGATGGCGGCAAAGTATCGCAGGGTCTGCAGCCGCGAAGCCAACCGCAACATAACGACACGCAGATCGCGCGAGAAGGCCAGCAGCATCTTGCGAACGTTTTCTGTCTGGCTGGCCGCCAGTTCGGAAACGGGCGTCTTGGCTGCCGAAGCCACATGCAGAGCCAGCTCCTGAGCGGCCGCCCTTTCTTCCTCCTTCTTGGCCAATGCCTGAGCGGACTTGAGACGCGCTTGGCGTTGCAGCTGGACCAGCTTCGTGGTCTCGACCGCCAGCTGAGCAAAATGCTCGCCGAATGCCTTTGCAATGACCTCCTGCGGGCGGTTCAGGTGCTGGCAGGCGTAGACCAGGTAGCAGGCCGCCTGCATCGCTTCAGAGCCACCGATGTCGGCGAGGATCTGCGCCACTGCATCGGCATGCGCCAGTGTGTTCTCGCCCGTGTCGAGTGTCTCCGCCGCCAGCAAAGGCTCGGCAAAGGCGCGGGCACGGGACAGCGCATGGGCCTGCTGGGGCAGGCTGTCTGCCGTGGCGACAACGATGGCACTGGCTGGCATGGTCACCGGAGCATTGTCCAGAGCCGCAGGCCCGGCAGGTGGCGAGGCATGTTCAGTCAAACGCCCGCTCCTTGGCCTGCCCCCAGCGCGTCCTCCAGGAAGTCCCGGATCACCGCCACCTGGTCGGGACTGACCAGGGTTGGTGCGTGACCCACTCCGGCGAACTCCACGCACCGGGCCCGCGGACCACGTCGCGTCATCTGCTGTGCCGTCTCCCTCGCCAACAGGTCCGACAAACCACCTCTCAGGAGCAGGGTCGGCAGCCGGATGGCGTCATAGGCACTCCAGAGACCCTCCTCGGCCACGGCCACCATCTGCGCGACCTGTGCCGGATCCTGGATCGCGAGCATGGCCCTGAGCGGGGCAGCAATGGCGGGGTCATAGTGCAGATGCCAGCCATCGTCCCTGCGCCTGAGCATGGGACGCGACAGTTGGGCCCATTGCTCAGGGGTGTGGGGTCCGAAACCCTGGGATATGCTCGACAGGTAGTCAAAGGCCGCCTGTTCGGAGTCGAACACAGGGTTCAGGCCCAGGTAGGAACCGATGCGCTGCAGGGCTTCCGATCGGATGACGGGACCGACATCATTGAGCACCAGTCTGCGCAATCCGGAGTCCGGCCGCCCGGCCAGGGTGATTCCGATCAGTCCGCCCATGCTGGTACCGACCCAGTCCAGCGGTACCGCCGGATCATCGGCCCGCAGATGCCCGAGCAGCTGGGCCATGTCCTCCACGTAGGTCGGGATCTGGTAGCGCATCGGGTCTTGCAGCCAGTCGCTGTAACCGCGGCCGGCCACGTCAACGGCGACCACCCTGTGACCGGCCTGCAGCGCGGCGGCCAGCGTATCGAAATCGCGCCCCTGGCGCGACAGTCCATGCACGCAGACCACGATCGAACGTGGTTGCCCTGCCTGGCAGCTCCAGTTCCAGTACGCCAGGCGACGCCCAGGGCGCCCCGTCGGTCCGGCGGGAAGTTCAAAGTGACAAAGCGTGGGTTCCTGCATACCCGTCAAGTCCCTGATGGTGTCCGCGATAATGGGACGGCGGAGACGAGTCCGAAGGACATGCGGTCATGGCAGACACTTCGTCTGCCGGCCTGCTCCATCGTCGCCCATGTATTAGTGGATCTATCGTAAATGAACTGGAGCCTGAACATGCTTGCAAACAAGACCGCCCTCATCACAGGGTCCACCAGTGGCATCGGTCTGGGCATTGCCAAGGCCCTGGCACGCCAGGGCGCGAACATCGTGCTGAACGGTTTCGGCGACATCGAAGGCCCGAAGTCGGAGATTGCGTCTTTGGGCGTTGAAGTGGCCTATCACGGCGCCGACATGAGCAAGGCGTCCGAGATTGAGGACATGATGAGGTTTGCGGCCAGCCGCTTTGGCCGCACCGACATTCTGGTGAACAACGCCGGCATTCAGCACGTGGCGCGCGTGGAGGATTTCCCGGTCGACCGTTGGGAGGCCATCATCGCCATCAACCTGTCCAGCGCCTTCCACACCACGCGCCTGGCACTCCCCGCCATGCGCGAGGCGAACTGGGGACGCATCATCAACGTGGCTTCGGTCCACGGTCTGGTGGCTTCGGCCGAGAAGTCAGCCTACGTGGCGGCCAAGCACGGCATTGTCGGACTGACCAAGGTCACGGCGCTGGAGACCGCTCCGACCGGAGTAACCTGCAATGCGATCTGTCCTGGGTGGGTCCTCACACCGCTGGTGCAGAAACAGGTGGATGCAAAGGCGGCTGCACTGGGATTGTCCAACGAAGACGCCAAGAAGGTGTTGCTGGGTGAGAAGGAGCCCTCCATGCAGTTCACAACGCCTGAGGAGCTGGGCGAACTCGCGGTGTTCTTCTGCTCACCTGCCGCCAACAATGTGCGGGGCGTGGCATGGAACATGGATGGGGGCTGGGTGGCCCAGTGAGGGAAAGAGGCGGCCGGTGAAGGCGGCCTCAGCGCATCTGGATGGAACCGGACACGGTGATGCCGACCGACGTCTTGCCGGGCTGGACAGGCACGGGCGCATCGGACGCCGCCGCGCCCATCTCCATCGCCATGACCGGTGCCCGCATCATCGGCTGCCCCTCATCTGCAGAGCTGATGCTGACTTCGCGCAACTCGAACTCCCGGTACCCGAAAGCCCGGGTGACCTCGGCGGCCCGAGTACGAAAGCGCTCAATGGCCTGCGCCTGCACATCGGATTCCAGTCGCTGCCGGGCCTGCCTCGACAGGCTGAACCCCACCTGGGCCATGGCCAGCGATTGCACTCGGCCAGCAGCACGGGTGATGCGCTCGAAATCTCTCCCTTCAAGCACCAGCTCGGTGGTGCCACGCCAGCCGACGATGCGGCCCTGTGTTCCGTAGCGAGGATGCAGGCCGAACTGTCCGGTACGCACCTGCAGCGCGTCGCCTTGCTCGCTTTCGCGAACCACACGCAAGGCCGACTCGATCGCCACCTTCAGGTCGTTCTGTACCGACGCGGGATCGCCAGCCTCACGGGTGGTGTTGAGCGTCAGGGTCAACCAGTCCTGCGGTACTTCGGTGAAGCTGCTGGCCGACAGGTTGACCACCCTGGACGGCTCTGGCATGACGGGCTGAGCCTGGGCCATGACCGAAGTCGCTGTGCCGAGAGCCAGCCCTCCCAGGAGGCCGGACACCATGGCGGCCATCCGCCACCGCCTGCGTGTCGGCTGGGGATCCAGCCAAGTCGGCACCATGAGGTCGTTGAGTTGGGCAACAAGGCCTTTCGGGCGCCTCATTGCGCAAAGCCCCTGGTCACTGGCGCCTGACCACGCAACTGCTCCCGAAGCCGCCTGCGCTCGTCGACAGAAAGACGGTAGGGATAGGTCTGGGTTTCCTCCGCTCCGGCATGCTCCATGGATTGCAGACTGTCGCGCAGACGCGGCTGTACCCGGACCATGGGCTCCTCGCTCGGTTGCGGGAGAACGATGATGGCAGACTTGGCCTCCATCGGCGCCGCCTCAGGCTCCTGCGCCCATGCCAAGGGCACCAATGCAGGTGCCAGGGCGCTGCAAATCAAAGTGTACAGATGCGTCTTCATCGTGCTGGAGCTTATGCGGGGTCGACGCATTGTGAAATGAAGCTCCGGTGAAGGCGGCTTCGCCGCAGGCAACATCTGTAACACCTTGTCAGGAAATCGAAAATCCCTGGCGGACAAGCACTTGCGACTGACACAATCGCGCTTGTTACATTTTCGGAAGTTGTAGTCATGCCACAAACCAACGCCCGCCCGAACAAGATCCTGGTTGTCGACGACGATGTTCGCATCCGCGATCTGCTGCGCCGCTACCTCATGCAGGAGGGCTTTGAAGTCATGCTCGCCGAGGACGGCAAGGCGCTGAATCGGGTACTGCAGCGCGACGCGGTCGACCTGATCGTGCTGGATCTGATGATGCCGGGTGAAGACGGTCTTTCCATATGCCGGCGCCTCCGCGCCAACGGTGACCGGACACCCATCATCATGCTCACGGCCAAGAGCGAGGATGTGGACCGGATCGTGGGCCTGGAGGTGGGGGCCGACGACTACCTGGGCAAGCCGTTCAACCCCCGTGAACTGCTGGCCCGTATCCACGCAGTGCTCAGGCGGCGCCCGCCAGCCGAGGTCCCTGGCGCGCCCTCCCAGGAGGCCGAGGTGGTCAAGTTCGGGCCGTTCGAGTTCGATCTGAGCCTTCGCACCCTGCGCAAGGAAGGCCAGGACCTGCCGCTGACCACAGGCGAGTTCGCCATGCTCAAGGCACTGGTTCGGCACCCGCGCCAGCCGCTGTCACGCGAGAAACTGGCCCAACTGGCGCGCGGCAGGGAGTTCGAGCCCTTCGACCGCAGCCTCGACGTGCAGGTGTCCCGACTGCGCAAACTGATTGAAGAGGATGCCTCTTCGCCACGTTATCTGCAGACCGTCTGGGGTGTGGGCTATGTTTTTGTGCCGGACGGCAGCACCTGATGAACGACGAGTCTCGCGTCCCGTTCGAGACCCAGCCACAGGCACTGGAAACCGCTCCGGCAGCACTGGAGCGCCGGCGGCCGCGCGAGCTGAGTCTGTTCTGGCGCACCTTCTTCCTGCTGGCACTGCTGCTGCTCGGATGCATCGTCGCTTGGCTGCAGACGTTCCGGGCACTGGAATTCGAGCCGCGCGCCCTGCAAAGTGCCCAGCAGCTGGCTTCCCTCGTCAACCTCAGCCGGGCTGCGCTGGTTCATTCGGACTCGATTGCCAGGGTCTCCCTGGTCAAGACACTGGCCGATGAAGAGGGTTTGCGCATCGCCCCGCGCGAGCCGACGGACACCTTCAGGGTCTACGAGACCGATTCGCTGAGCCGGCGGGTGGCGGACCTGCTGCGGGTGCGCCTGGGAGCCGACACCCTGGTGGCCCGTGAAGTCAATGGTGCACCCGGACTGTGGATCGGCTTCACCATCGAAGAGGATCCGTACTGGCTCCTGACCGATCCCTCGCGCATTGGCCTGGTGGCCGGCACGACGTGGCTGATCTGGCTGGCGATCGCGGCGGTCCTCTCCATGGCCGGTGCTGCCGTGATTGCGGGCCTGATCAACCGCCCCTTGAAGAAACTGTCCTTCGCGGCCAGCCGGCTGCGGGAGGGTGACTTTCTGGCCAGCCAGCTCAGCGAAGCGGTGGCGACCAGCGAAATCCGTGAAGTCAATATCGGCTTCAACCGGATGGCACAGCGCCTGTCCAAGATAGAACAGGACCGGGCCCTGATGCTGGCCGGTATCTCGCACGACCTGCGTACACCCCTGGCCCGCCTGCGTCTGGAGACCGAGATGAGTGTGGACGACCCGCAGGCCCGCGAGCACATGGCGGCGGATATCGAGCAGGTCAACGCGATCATCGACAAATTTCTGGACTATGCCCGCCCGGAACACAACGAGCCGCAGCGGGTGTCGCTCAACCAGGTGGTCGAGGCGGCCGTCTTCGCGATGGGCAATGACCCTTCGTTGCAGGTATCGGTCAACATCCCGCCGGATACCGTTGTCATGGGAGACGAGGTGGAACTGCAGCGGGTGTTCGCCAACCTGCTGGAGAACGCGCAGCGGTACGGAAAGGACCCTGACACGCACATCGCCACCGTGGAGATTGCCGCCAAGTCGAAGGACGACGCCGTGCTTGTCAAGCTGCGGGACCATGGAGAAGGCGTCAGCCCCGACATGCTGGAGCAGCTGACCCAGCCTTTCTTTCGTGGCAATGCGTCGCGCACGTCGGCGACCGGCACCGGGTTGGGTCTGGCGATCGTCGAGCGCGCCATCAGCCGGATGGGCGGACGCTTTGTGCTGGCCAACAGCAGCACAGGTGGCCTGGCGGCCCACATCAAACTGGTCAGGGCCGCACCAGACAAAGGCAAGGACAAGGACCGCACGCAGGCCCCTGCGGCTGCCTGAGTGCGCGCTGTCAGGCCGGTCAGCGGTGCCACAGCAGGGCCACGGCCCTGGCTTCGATCGAAAGACCCTGTCCAACAGGCCCCAGCTTCTCGGCCGTTTTGGCCTTGATGTTGACCTGGGTCGACATCACCCCGAGCGCGGCAGCCACCGAGTCGACCATGGCAGGGATGTGGGGCGCCAGTCGCGGCGACTGGACGATCACGGTGCTGTCGACATTGGCCAGCTCGTAGCCTGCCTGGCGAACCCGGCGCATGGCCTCGGACAACAGCTGGGACGAATCGGCACCCCAGAAACGGTCGTCCGTATCGGGAAAATGCCGCCCGATATCGCCCAGGGAGGCAGCGCCCAGCACGGCGTCGGTGATGGCGTGCAACAGCACGTCGGCGTCCGAATGGCCGAGAAGCCCGAATGGATGCGGAATCCGTATGCCGCCGATGATCAGCGGACGCCCGGGGACCAGGGCGTGGACATCCCAGCCCTCGCCGATGCGCATGGAAGCTGCCGATGAACTCATGGTGGGCTCCTGAAAAGGGGGTCTTGGACTGTCATCGGGCCCGGTAGGCGAGCAGTGCTTCGGCCAGGGCAAAGTCCTCAGGATAGGTGACCTTGACATTGCGCGCACTGCCGGGTACGAGCAACGGACGCTGCCCCTGGCGCTCGATGGCACTGGCCTCGTCCGTGATGCCGTCAAAGCCAGACGGTCTGGCGGCCGTCAGAGCGGCGTGCAAGGCACCCACCCGAAACATCTGCGGCGTCTGTGCCAGCCACTTGCCGACCCGCTCGACCGTGACCCGGACGCGTCCGGCATCCTCCTGCTTGAGCGTGTCGGGCAAAGGCAGCGCCAGCAGTCCACCGACT
Source organism: Hydrogenophaga sp. (assembly GCA_025458415.1). Classification (GTDB taxonomy): domain Bacteria; phylum Pseudomonadota; class Gammaproteobacteria; order Burkholderiales; family Burkholderiaceae_C; genus Hydrogenophaga. Next base: position 4,289 of record JALOSN010000031.1, on the reverse strand, counting down.
TCGTCGTCCCGACAGGCATCAATCAGGCGCGCGATGTCGGATGGTGTCACAAGGCAACGAGCCGCATCGTGCACCAACACCCAGTCGGTCGGCGGCACGCCGTCCATAAGCATCGATTCGAGACCATTGCAGACACTTTCGGCCCTTGAAGCACCGCCGCAGCGGGCCAGCACGATGCGTGGATCGTCAACCGACAGAAATCGGTCACCGGGCGCCACCACCACCCGAACCTGTTCGATGCGCGGCTCGGCCAGCAAGCTGGTGAGGGTGTGTGTCACCAGAGGCACACCACACACCAGCTGGTACTGCTTGGGACCCGGCCCTCCCGCACGTGCGCCACTCCCCGCGCAGGGCACCAGGGCATGGCAGCCGGTCAGTTTGACCGGTGACGGGAAGGGGCTGTCGGGCGGGGATGCGGTCTTCATGTGTGATGGCATTCTAAAATCCCGCTGAACATCCCCCCCTGCCTTCAGGCCGGGGGGTTTTTGTCATTGCATGCCCATTCCCTTTCCCGCCACGCCGGCGGACAGCGCAACCCTTCGACATGGACCTTCCCCGACTTCACACCGGCAAGCGATTTGCCCTGCCGCGCCCGCCTGCCACAGCCGATGCCCTGCTGTTGGCCCGCCTGGCCGAGCGTGAGACGCACGAGGGACGTCCGGTGGCCATCGTCACCGCCGATGCCACGGATGCGCAGCGCCTGATTGACGAGATGGCGTTCTTCGCACCGCAGCTGCGGTGCGCCCTGTTTCCCGATTGGGAGACCTTGCCATACGACACCTTTTCACCGCATCAGGACCTGATCAGCGAACGGCTGGCCACCCTGTGGCGCATCTATGGCCATGGCGGCACGCGCGACGCCGATGTGGTGCTGGTGCCGGCCACCACGGCGCTCTACTTCGAATTCAAGGTCCGGCAACGGCTGGATGAGGCACAGCTCAAGTCCCAGTTGACGCTGGCGGGCTACCAGCATGTCAGCCAGGTCGTGAGCCCGGGCGAGTACGCCGTGCGCGGTGGCCTGATCGACCTGTTTCCCATGGGTTCGCAGGTGCCCTACCGGGTGGACCTGTTCGACGACGAAATCGACAGCATCCGCACCTTCGACCCCGACAGCCAGCGCAGCCTGTACCCGGTTCCCGAGGTGCGACTGCTGCCCGGCCGCGAATTTCCGATGGATGAGTCGGCGCGCGCGCGCTTTCGCAGCCGCTGGCGCGAACTGCTGGAGGGCGACCCCACCAAGAGCCGCATCTACAAGGATATGGGCAACGGCGTCGCCACCGCGGGCATCGAGTACTACCTGCCACTGTTCTTCGAAGAGACGGCCACGGTCTTCGACTACCTTGGACAAAAAGCCACGGTCGTGCTGCATGGCGACCTGGAGCCGGCCTTCCAACGTTTCTGGCAGGATACACAGGACCGCTACCGTGTGATCAAAGGCGACCCAGAACGACCGGCCCTGCCTCCCGATAGCCTGTTCCTCACGGCCGAGCAGTTCTACAGTCTGGCCAATGTCCATGCCCAACTGGCCATCCGACCCGGCGTGGACGACGTTCAAGACAACGCGTTTGCCCAGAAGCTGCCCGACCTGACCGTGGTGCGTGGCGCGGACGACCCGTTGGCCCTGCTGCAGGTCCACCTGCGCCGGAGCCCGCATCGCGCGCTGCTGCTGGCCGAAAGCGACGGCCGGCGCGAAAGCCTGCTGGACTTCCTGCGCGCCAGCGGATTGAACCCGCCAGCCTTCGATTCGCTGGCCGAGTTCCAGACCAGCGACGAAAGGGTCGGCATCGCCACCGCCGGCCTGACGGTGGGCTTCTCCTGGCTGGAAGGCGGCATCGATTTCGTCACCGAAACCGAACTGTTCGCGGCCGGCCCGACCACGCGCCGGCGCAAGAAGCAGGAGCTGGTCAGCGACGTCGATGCGCTGATCAAGGACCTGAGCGAGCTGAACCTGGGCGACCCGGTGGTGCACAGCGCGCACGGCATCGGCCGCTACCGCGGCCTGGTCAACCTGGACATGGGCGACAAGAACCCCGACGGCACGCCCGCGCTGCAGGAATTCCTGCACCTCGAATACGCCGACAAGGCGGTGCTCTACGTGCCGGTGAGCCAGCTCAGCCTGATTGGCCGCTACACCGGCGTGAGTGCCGATGAAGCGCCGCTGCACAAGCTGGGCAGCGGCCAGTGGGAAAAGGCCAAGCGCAAGGCCGCCGAGCAGGTGCGCGACGCCGCCGCCGAGCTGCTGAACATCTATGCCCGCCGCGCGGCGCGCCAGGGCCATGCGTTCCGCTTCAGCGCGCAGGACTACGAGGTCTTCGCCAACGACTTCGGCTTCGAAGAAACCGCCGACCAGAAGGCCGCCATCCACGCGGTCATCCAGGACATGATCAGCCCGCAGCCCATGGACCGCCTGGTCTGCGGCGATGTGGGTTTCGGCAAGACCGAGGTGGCGCTGCGCGCCGCGTTCGTGGCCGTCACCGGCGGCAAGCAGGTGGCCTTTCTGGCACCCACCACGTTGCTGGCCGAGCAGCACTACCAGACGCTGGTGGACCGTTTCGCCAAGTGGCCGGTGAAGGTGGCCGAGATGAGCCGCTTCCGTTCGCAGAAGGAAATCACCGCCGCCATGAAGGGCATCAGCGACGGCAGCGTGGACATCGTGGTGGGCACGCACAAGCTGCTGTCGGAGAAGACGCAGTTCAAGAACCTGGGCCTGCTCATCATCGACGAGGAGCACCGCTTCGGCGTGCGCCACAAGGAGGCGATGAAGCAGCTGCGCGCCGAGGTGGACGTGCTGACGCTGACCGCGACGCCGATCCCGCGCACGCTGGGCATGGCACTCGAAGGCCTGCGCGACCTCAGCGTCATCGCCACCGCACCGCAGCGCCGGCTGGCCATCAAGACCTTTGTGCGCAACGAAGGCAACGGCGTGATCCGCGAAGCCGTGCTGCGCGAGCTCAAGCGCGGTGGCCAGGTCTACTTCCTGCACAACGAGGTCGAGACGATCGAGAACCGCAAGCAGAAGCTGGAAGAAATCCTGCCCGAGGCGCGCATTGCCATCGCCCACGGACAGATGCCCGAGCGCGAGCTGGAGCGCGTGATGCGCGACTTCGTGGCGCAGCGCTACAACCTGCTGCTGTGCTCGACCATCATCGAGACCGGGATCGACGTGCCGACGGCCAACACCATCGTCATGAGCCGTGCCGACAAGTTCGGCCTGGCCCAGCTGCACCAGCTGCGCGGCCGCGTGGGCCGCAGCCACCACCAGGCGTATGCCTACCTGCTGGTGCCCGAGATCGAAGGCCTGACCAAGCAGGCCGCCCAGCGGCTGGACGCGATCCAGCAGATGGAGGAACTGGGCTCGGGCTTCTACCTGGCCATGCACGACCTGGAGATCCGCGGTGCCGGCGAGGTGCTGGGCGAGAACCAGAGCGGCAACATGCTGGAAGTCGGCTTCCAGCTCTACAACGAGATGCTGAGCGAGGCCGTGAAAGCGCTCAAGGCCGGGCGCGAGCCGGACCTGCTCTCGCCGCTGTCGGTCACCACCGACATCAACCTGCACGCCCCCGCCCTGCTGCCCAACGACTACTGCGGCGACGTGCACCTGCGGCTGTCGTTCTACAAAAAGCTGGCGACCGCCAAGACCACCGACCAGGTGGACGGCCTGCTGGAGGAAATCGTCGACCGCTTCGGCAAGCTGCCGCCGCAGACCCAGACCCTGATCGACGTGCACCGCCTGCGCGTTCTCTCGCAACCCTACGGCGTGGTCAAGGTCGATGCGGCGCCGGGTGTCATCAACATCACCTTCAAGCCCAACCCGCCGATCGAGCCGATGCGCATCATCGAGCTGATCCAGAAAAACAGGCACATCAAGCTGGCCGGCAACGAAAAGCTGCGCATTGAACGCGCGCTGCCCGAGGTCAAGGACCGGGTGCAGATGGTGCGGGATGTGCTCAGGGCGCTGGGGCAGCCGGTGAAGACGGCCGGTTCGGCACTGCCGGCCTGACCGCCGTCGCCGCCGGCAGTCGCCCGGCGTCGGCCTGGCCCTGCGCCTTCACCCGGTCCAGCCAGCACTGGCGCTGCTCAGGGCTGGACTTGTGCACCGGCCCGATGCGGGTCAGGTCCACCGGCTTGAGGCCGCAGAACTTCAAGGTGCTGCGCACCAGAGAACGAACCGTCGGGTCGCCCTGGACCAGGCGCAGGTACCAGGTGGGAGAGTCGCTGGTCACGATGACCCGGGCGCTGCGCCCGGCCAGCAGACCTTCGGGCATGCCGTTGGGCAGGTAGCGGAAGGC
>JALOSN010000030.1 GCA_025458415.1 Hydrogenophaga sp. | reverse complement strand
GTCGATTTCACGGACGCGGTTCAGCCGGCACAGGCTGAGCAGCACCTGCGAGCCGCTGTCGTCCGGCACCGAACCCACGACCAGGCCGGTGTTGCCACCCTGCGGCACGATGCTGTGCCCGGCGGCGGCGCAGGCCCGCACGACCGCTGCCACTTCTTCGGCGCTGCCGGGGCGGACCACGGCCAGAGCCCGACCATGGGCGCGCTTGCGCCAGTCCTGTTCCCATGCCGACAGGTCGGTGCCATCCTCGCGCGTCAGCACATGGGGCGCGCCAACAAGGCTGCGCAGACGGTCGAGCAGGCGGGTCACGGTTTTGCAGTCGGCGTGGGGTCGGCCGGGGCGCCGGTTTCCAGCGCGTGGCGGGCGGCGTCGGCGGCCACCGCTTCCTTGCCGGCCGCTTTCAGGCGCACGCGCACATGCAGGGCGCAGGCAACAAAGATCAGCACGCAAAGGAGCACCTGGATGCCGGCCAGCACGGCCGACAGGCCGCTGTCGCTGGTGGCGCGCACCACACCCTCGGTGAAGTAAAGCCAGATCAGCAGGCTCAGCCAGCGGTAGGTGTACATGCGGTGCTTGAGCAGGCCGGGCAGTGGCAGCGTCAGTGGCAGCACCTTGAGCACCAGCCACGATCCACCCGGACGCAGGGGTGCCAGCCAGAGCTCCCAGGCCAGTCCAAGGGCAATCAGGGACAGCAGGCTGCCGACCGCCAGGGCACGCGTGAACTGCACGGCGGCAGCAGGGGAGGGGTTGGATGGCATCGATGCAGGGGTGGAAATCGGGAGCCGAAGGTGGCGTTGCTGCCCAGCGCAGGCCGGCCGGGCTGGCGATCGTGGGATGATACCGGCATGAGTCTGAATCAACGCCTGCGGGCGCTGGAAACCCTGTTGCGCGACCTGTGGCGCGATCTGCTGCGATTCCCCTGGCGCAACACGGCCCTGACCCTGCGCGAGCGCTTCCGGGAGGACCGGCTGGGGGTCACCGCCAGCAGCCTGACCTTCACCACCCTGATTTCGCTGGTGCCCCTGTTCACCGTGGCACTGGCCGTGTTCAGTGCCTTTCCCATGTTCGACCGCCTGCAGGACACCCTGCAGAAATGGCTGGTGGGCAGCATGGTTCCCGAGAACATCGCCCGGCCGGTTCTTCAATACCTGACCCAGTTCGCCTCCAAGGCCGGGCAGATGGGTTGGACCGGCGCCCTGGTCTTTGTGGTGACGGCGCTGGCTTTGATCCTGACCATCGATCGCAAACTCAACGACATCTGGCGCGTCCGGCGCAGCCGGGGGCTGACACAGCGGGTGCTGGTGTACTGGGCAGTGCTGACGCTGGGACCGTTGGCGCTGGCGCTGAGCCTGACTTTCTCGACCTTCCTGCTGGGGGCTTCACGGGGCATTGTCGGGGACATGCGGGGGACCACCCAGCTCCTGCTCCAGGCCCTGCAGTTCGGCGTGGTGACCTGGGGTGTGGCGGCCCTGTACCGCTACGTGCCCAACACCCATGTGCGCTGGGCGCACGCCCTGCTGGGTGGCGTATTTGTGGCGACCGGTTTCGAGGTCGGCAAGAAGCTGCTGGCCTGGTATCTGGCCGAGGTGCCCACCTACTCGGTGGTTTACGGCACGTTTGCGACCTTGCCGATCCTGCTGGTCTGGATGTACCTGGCCTGGGTGATCGTGCTGCTGGGCGCGGTCGTGGCGGCCTACCTGCCCAGCCTGCTGTCGGGCATTGCCCGCCGCGGCGACACGCCGGGCTGGAGCTTTCAGCTCGCGCTGGAGGTGCTGGGCGAATTGCACCTGACGGCCGGCAGCGTGCAGCGCGGGCTGAGCCTGATCGAGCTGGCCCAGCGTCTGCGGGTCGATCCCCTGCAAGTGGAAGAGACCACCGGCCACCTGCTGGCCATGGACTGGGTGGGTCGGCTCGACGAGATCGAGGGCCGCTATGTGCTGCTGGTCGATGTGGACTCGACGCCGCTGGCACCCCTGGCCGAGCGTCTTTTGCTGGCCCGCAAGACCAGCACCCAGGCGTTCTGGAGGTCCACCGGCTGGGAAGGCTTGACCCTGGTCCAGGCCTTGCAGCAGGCATCAGACCCACTGCCCAAAGACGCTGAACAGATGTAGCATGGCTGCCGGGCTTGTCACCGGAGGTACCACCAATGAAGCTGGGTGTGGGCATGCGCAAACTGGGCTTTCGCAAGTGGTACGAACGTGAGCTGCTGCAGGGCCATGCGCACATGGTGTTGTGGTTTCTCTGCCTGATCGGACTGATGGCTGCCATCGAGGGCAGTTCCCGCAGCCTGCCGATGGACGAGCAGCTGATGAACCTGTTCACCATCGTGGCATGCGGCGGGATGGGCTACTGGGCGATGCGCCGCTACCTGTACCTGCTGGGCCATGCCGAGGCCGTGGCCAACCAGGCGCAGTGCCCTCGCTGTGGTACACACGGGCGCCTCGATGTGCTGCGAACGGACACCAGTGGCGACGAACTGGATGTGCGCTGTCGAAAGTGCGGGCAGGAATGGCGCATCAGCGACGCGCCCTGACGCCAGGGCACCTGGTGCAGGGGCTCAGTCGACGCCCACAGACGCCGAGAACGGAGCGCTCAGGAAGCCACGGAACCGTGCCCGCCCACCGCGCACCGGTGGCGCGCTGAGTTCAAAACGCGGGAAGCGCTGCAGAAACCGTCCGATGGCGACACGCCCCTCCAGCCTGGCCAGGCTCAGGCCGGCGCACTGGTGGATGCCGAAACCGAAAGCCAGGTGCCGGTTGCCTTCGCGGCGCAGGTCGAACACCTCCGGTTGTGCAAAGGCGGCCGGGTCGCGGTTGGCGGCCCCGATGCACAGCGTGACCAGGGCGCCCGCAGGCAGGTCGACGCCTCCCAGCGTGCTGGCGCGCAAGGCCCGCCGGTTGCCCAGCTGGTTGGACGATTCGAAGCGCAGGCATTCGTCGACCGCCAGCGTCATCACCTGCTCGCGAGCCGCCTCGTCGCCGCCGGCCGCGCGCAGGTCGGCCAGCAGCTGCTTTCGCTGCGTCGGGAACTCCTGCATCAGGATCAGGCCGTTGCCGATCAGGTTGGTGGTGGTCTCGTGGCCGGCGTTGAGCAGGAAGATGCAGTTCTGCAGCAGCTCGACCTCGCTGAGCGTCTCGCCGCCGACCTCGCCCTGGATCAGGCGCGTGAGAACGTCGCGCTCGGGGTCGCCGGGAGCCTTGCGACGCTCGGCCACCAGTCGCTTCAGGTAGTCCAGCATCTCGGTCACGCTGCGGTTGCCTGCGGCGTGCTGTTCGGGCGTGGGCACGGGTTCGAGCGCACCCAGGATGGCCAGCGACCAGTCACGCAGCGGGCCGCGGTGTTCGTGCGGTACGCCCAGCAGGTTTCCGATGATCTCGACCGGGATCGCGGCGGCGAAGTCCTCGATCAGGTCACCGCCGCCCTGGGCCTCGATCCGGTCCAGCAGGTGGTCGACCAAACGGACCAGTCCCGGCTCCATGTCGGCAATGGCGCGGCGGGTGAGGGCGCCCATGATCAGCCTGCGCACGCGCGTGTGCAGCGGCGGGTCGTTGAACACCAGGCTGGTGGTGTGGTGCTCGTAAAGCGGCGAGTCCGCGCCGTACTTGGGCGCGAACTCGACGTGCTTGTCGGAGCTGAACACGGCGGCATCCCGGTACACCGCCATCAGGTCGGCGTGGCGTGTGAGGAAGAGCGAACCATCGGGCATGCGCCGCACCGGCTCGGTCTCGCGCAGGGCGGCGTACACCGGGTAGGGGTTGGCCAGGAAGTCGGCGGGCAGGGCGCGCAGGTCGAACGCTGCGGCAATCTCGCGCGCGCGCGCAGGCTTCATAGGGGGCGTGATCTGGTCCGGGGTGACCATGCTTCAGCTGCGCAGGAAATCGCGGATGGCGAACAGGGTGTCGTCCGGTGTTTCGGTCATCTGGTGGTGTCCCACCGGCAAAGTCACGGTTTTGACCTTCTGACCAGCCGCCTGTGCGGCCTTGATCAGGCCCTGCGCCGCCTTGGGGTGGGTCATCTGGTCCTGCCCGCCCAGCAGGAACAGCACCGGGCAGGTGAGGGAGGCCATGGCGGCTTCGCCGCCCTGGTAGCTGTCGCAGGCCACGAATCCACGGTGAAACACATTCACCTTGGGGTTGCTGCGCAGCACGCGGCGGCCCAGCGCCATGCCGGCGCCGTAGACCCAGGTGCCGGGCCCCAGCGCCGAGGGCGGGGCACAGAGGGTGGAGCGAGAGAACACGTTGACCATGGCCAACGCTCTTTCGGGCTCGTTCAGCGAGGCCTCGATCAGGGCCGGTGAGACCTTCATCGGAAAGGCGGTACCGACCAGTACCGTGTGGGTGATGCGATCTTTCAGGCGCGCCGCCGCCTCCATGGCGATCAGCGAGCCCCAGCTGTGGCCCACCAGAGCGGCCTTTTGCACACCGGCGGCGTCGAGCAGGGCACCGATGAAGTTGGCGGCCTCTTCCACGCTGGACGGCGCCTCGCCCTCGCTGCGGCAGTGGCCCGGCAGGTCCACCGCCAGCACGTTGAAGCCGTGGTTGGCCAGGTAGCGGCTCTGCAGGATCCACACGCTGTGGTCATTGAGCACGCCGTGGATGAAGACGACGGTCGGCTTGGCCGGGTCGAAGGGCTTGCCGCCGGTGTAGCAATAGGTCTTGGCGCCGTTGACTTGCAGGTACATGGTCAGGCCCCCGCTTTCTCGGCCGCTTTCAGCGCGCGCTTGAGATCGTCGATCAGGTCGTCCGCATCCTCCAGCCCGATGGACAGGCGGATCGTGCCGGGGCCAATGCCGGCACCGGCCAGCGCCTCGTCGGTCATGCGGAAATGCGTGGTCGAAGCCGGGTGGATCACCAGCGAGCGGCAGTCGCCCACGTTGGCCAGGTGGCTGAAGATCTTGAGCGCTTCGATGAAAGCCTTGCCTTGTTCGCGCGAACCTTTGATGTCGAAGCTGAACACCGCGCCCGCACCTTTTGCGCCGTGTTTCAGCAGCTTCTGCGCGAGTGCGTGGCTGGGGTGCGATTCCAGCAGCGGGTGGCCGACGCGGCCGACCAGCGGGTGGCTGGCCAGGAAGGCCACGACCTTCTCGGTGTTGCTCATGTGGCGGTCCATGCGCAGCGACAGCGTCTCCAGCCCCTGCAGAATCATCCAGGCGCTGTGCGGCGAGAGGCAGGCGCCGAAGTCGCGCAGGCCTTCGCGGCGCGCGCGCAGCAGGAAGGCTCCGACTGTGCTTTCTTCGCTGAAGGTCATGCCGTGAAAACCTTCGTAGGGCTCGGTCAGCTCAGGAAACTTGCCGCTGGCATCCCAGTCGAAACTGCCGGCGTCGATCACCACGCCGCCGATCACGGTGCCGTGGCCACTGAGGAACTTGGTGGCCGAGTGGTAGACCAGATCGGCACCGTGCTCGAAGGGCTTGATCAGGTAGGGCGTGGTCAGCGTGCTGTCCACCAGCAGCGGCACCTTCGCCTCGTGCGCGATCTGCGCCACGGTCGGCATGTCCAGCACGTCCAGACCGGGGTTGCCCACGGTTTCACCAAAGAAGAGTTTCGTGTTGGGTCGGACCGCGGCCTTCCAGCCGTCGATATCGCCGGGTTTGACAAAGGTGGTCTCGATGCCGAAGCGGCGCAGCGTGTAGTGCAGCAGGTTCTGACTGCCGCCGTACAGCGCCGTGCTGGCAACGATGTGAGAGCCGGCTCCCATGAGCGTGGCAACCGACAGGTGCAGCGCCGCCTGCCCGCTGGCCACCGCAATGGCACCAATGCCACCCTCGAGCGCTGCCATGCGCTGCTCGAACACCGCGTTGGTCGGGTTGCTGATGCGGCTGTAGACATGGCCGGCGCGTTCGAGGTTGAACAGGGCCGCGGCGTGGTCGCTGGATTCGAAGACGAACGACGTCGTCAGATGAATGGGAACGGCTCGGGCACCAGTGCCAGGATCGGGCGCGGCGCCGGCGTGCAGCGCCAGCGTGTCAAAGCCGGGATCGGAATAACCGGGCATGAAGAGGTCTCCTCGGTGCAGCAAATGGGGCAGAACCTGTGCCGCTGTCTGCGGGGTTTCCCGGACGAGGCTTGCCACAGTGTCTTCAGCCTGCAATTGTGGGCTATATTCGAATCCACGCCAGCCAAGCTGGGGACAGCACGCATCCCAAGGAGAACAGCCATGCGAGTCAGCGACATCCTGCGCGTCAAGGGCGGTACGCTCTACACGATCTCTCCGCAAGAGCCCCTGGCCAAGGCGGTGGACACCATGGCGCAATTCGACATCGGCTCGCTGGCGGTCATGGACCACGGGGATCTGGTGGGCATGTTGACCTTCCGCGAGGTGCTGCACACCATCGCCAAGAACGGTGGGAGCGTGGGCAACAGCACCGTGCGCAGCGTCATGGACGACCATCCCATGAGCTGCACCCCCGAAACCGAGCTCGACCAGGTGCGCCCCCTGATGCTGGAGAAGCACACCCGTTACATGCCGGTGATGGACAACAAGATGCTCATGGGCGTGATCAGCTTTTACGACGTGGCCAAGGCCGTGGTCGACGCCCAGAACTTCGAGAACAAGATGCTCAAGGCCTATATTCGCGACTGGCCCGAGGAAGAGGCGCCGCAGGCCGAGAGCGCACAGAAGCAGCCCTGACGCGCCTGCGGGTGCGCCATCCGGCCCCGGGGCAGGTGTACCGCCGTGCCCCCCACGCCCCGCTTGCGGGGCGTTCGCTTTGTTGGACCCTGCTCAGCCTTGCGCGGCGTGTATGTGTTCGCGCACCCTCGGGTAGATCTGCTGGTTCCATTTGCGCCCGCTGAACACACCATAGTGGCCGACGCCGGTCTGGATGTGGTGTGTCTTGCGGTAGGGTCGCACGCTGGTACACAGGTCCTGTGCAGCCACGGTTTGCCCCAACGAGCAGATGTCGTCGCGTTCGCCTTCGACCGTCATCAGCGCGGTCCGGCGGATGGCCGCCGGATTGACCAGGCGACCGCGGTGCCGCAGGCGACCCACCGCGAGTTCGTAGGTCTGGAACACCTTTTCCACCGTCTCCAGGTAGAACTCGGCCGGCAGGTCGTTGACCGCCAGGTATTCGTCGTAGAAGGTCTGGATGGTTCGTGCCTCGTCGGTGCGACCTTCGACGAGGTGCTCATACAGGTGCCTGAAGGACTGCTGATGGCGCTCCAGGTTCATGCTCATGAAGGCCGACAGCTGCACGAAGCCCGGGTACACGCGGCGCATGTGCCCCCGGTGGGGCAGCGGCACATGGCTGATCAGGTTCTTTTCGAACCAGTCAATGGGTTTGCTGGTGGCCAGCCGGTTCACTTCGGTCGGGTTGACACGGCAGTCCACCGGCCCCGCCATCAGGGTCAGGCTGCGGGGTGTTGCAAGGTTGTCGTCTTCGGCCATCACGGCGGTGGCGGCCAGGGCTGCCACACACGGCTGGCACACCGCGATCATGTGTGCGCCTTCACCCACCGTTTCGACGAAGCGGATCATGTAGTCGATGTAGTCGTCCAGTCCGAAGGCGCCATGCCGCAGCGCCACGTCCCGCGCGTTGTGCCAGTCGGTGATGTACACCTCGTGGTCCTGCAGCAGGGTTCGTACCGTTTCGCGCAGCAGGGTGGCGAAATGGCCCGACAGCGGCGCCGCCAGCAGCACCCTGGGCTGTCCGGGCGACGCTTCCCCCTGCTTGCGAAAGCGCAGGAGGGTGCCGAAGGGCAGTTGCAGCACCGTGTCTTCCACCACGGGCACGGTGTCTTCTCCCATCTGCACCGAATCGATGCCATAGGCAGGGCGGGTGTGTGTCAGGCGCAACCGGGCGATTACGTCGCAGGCCGCCGCCGTGCGACGCAGCAGGCTGCGCTCGGTGCGTTCGAACCACAGCGCGGTGCTCAGGTGCTGCGCCACCAGGCGCAGCGGTGACGTCAGGTCGGTCTGGAGCTGATAAGCCTGGTACAGCATGGTGGTGCTCTTGCTCCTGGTGAGGTGGGTCCGACAGGCAATTCCCGGGCCAGGGTCCGCGCACCATGGGGGTGCAAACATGGGGAGCAGCACATGGCCAAAGCGGTACTCACCATCAGCAGCAAGAACTACGGCGCCTGGGCCCTGCGCGGCTGGATGATGTGCAAGCTGGCCCGGCTGGAGTTCACCGAACATGTCATCCCGCCCGACGACCCGGCCATGAGGGCGGAAATGCTGCTGCTGTCGGCGTCGATCCGTGTGCCATCGCTGGATCACGATGGCATCCACGTCTGGGATACGCTGGCGATCGGCGAGTACCTGCACGAAATCAAACCCAGGGCGGGTCTGCTGCCGGCCGACCGCAAGGCCCGCGCACACTGCCGCGCCATCTGCGGCGAAATGCGCAGTTCGCTGCCCATGAACATCAAGGCCCATTTCCCGGGCTTCAAGGTCTGGTCCCGCGCGCAGGCGGACATCGACCGCATCCTGGCGATCTGGAACGAGTGTCTGGACACCTACGGCGGGCCCTACCTGTTCGGCGACAAGCCCTGCATGGCCGACGCCATGTTCGCCCCGGTGGTGACGCGTTTCATCACCTACGACGTGGCCATCGACCTGCCTTGTGTGACCTACTGCGACACCATCATGGCCCTGCCAGCCATGCAGGAGTGGGTCGCGGCTGCCGAGGCCGAACCCGACGAGATCGACGAACTCGACGCGGAGTTCTGATCAGGGCTCGATCCAAGGTGTCGGCGCCGGAATCGCGCAGACCGGGTCCACCGGCAGCGATTTGAAGTCGGCGGGGCTGACGATTTCCAGGTACTCCATGTCCGGTGAATAGTCGAACAGGTAGTGGCGGATGCCCGGACGCTGGTGTACCACGTCGCCGGCTTCCACCAGGGTCACCTTTTCCTCGTACATGAACTTGGCCCAGCCCTTCATCATGATCACGATCTGGAAGTCGGCCACATGGATGTGCCAGCCGGTGCCACCGTCGGGCGGCAGGTTGGCCTTGACCAGGTGTGCCACCACCTGCCCATGCGTGGCGGCGGCGATGCCCAGGTCGCGGTAGAGAAAGAAGTCGCGCAGCCCGCCGCGCACAAACTCGGTTTCGCCGGGCTTCACGTGGGAGAAAAGGGTGCCTGTTTTGTCCAGCATGGTGCGCTCCAGTCGGATTGGCGCAGCCAAATGGCTGC